>NZ_JAILZZ010000044.1:0-26474 GCF_023512215.1 Kyrpidia sp.
TGTTGTCGTTTTTGGCCGGCTAGACGCATTCCGCGATTTCTTCCCCTCCCGCCCGAGACTTGAGGAGAGAGAACACGTTCCCAGTCGCCCTCTGCACCGGCTGTGTCCGCTTGTAGATCCGGGAGAGCACCAAAAGGGATATGGCCAGAACTGCAGGGTACAGGAGCAAGGCGGCCATCCCGCCCAGGTTGCTCTGCCCCAGAGCGGTGGTGAAGATCTTCTCGATGAAGAACGTCAGGCCCACATAGGCGCTGAGCGCGACCCGAACAACCACGGACCCCGCCAGCGCCTTCCCCCACCATCTCAAGATGTCGTAGCTGTAACCCCATGGCAGGATCGTCACGGGCAGGACCACGACGCCCGAGATCATCCAGGCCAGGTAAAGCAGGTAAAACAGGCTCAGCAGGACGCCCGCCGCCAGGAGATAAATGTCCGCGCACAGAACGGCCACGAAATCGAACAACGCCAGGACAAAACGGAACCCGGACTGGAACGCCTGCTTGGCTTCCGGGTGGTCGTCGTTGTTCAGGATCGCGGCCAACTGGTTGCGCTTGTCGTCGCCCACCGGGAGCGACAGGAGCACGTTGCGCCACGGCGTCGACGGGCTGACGGCGAGTTGAGCGGCCATTTGCCTCGCTGCCGTACCGCCTGGATGCCAAATGGTTTGCCAAAAGGTCACCCCCGACACGACTTGTCGTACCGCGTCTACGTCCTTGCCGACCGTCGCGTTCACCGTGCCCGGCTCGCCCAGTTCCCACGGGGTGGTAATCAACTGTTGCCAGATTTCCTTGTCCACATTGTGAATCGCAGTCTGTGTCCCCGTTCCGCTTGCGTCCGTTTTGGCGTTGTTCTCGTTCACCGTGAGGATCCACCCGCTGGTGGCATAGCACAGGCCGTCCATGGCCTCGGTGACCATCTGGATGTATTTCGGCGTCCCGCCGATGGCGTTGAACAGCAGTACGGCGGAAAGGGCCACAACGAACAGTAACCCCCGCTGCATGACGCGCTGGATGTGATGCTGGGCCAGGTCCTTGATCAGCACTCCAGCAGCTATCAACACAAAGAAAGGCCAGATGTGGTCCAAGAAATGGCTCTTCGAAATCACGTCCGCAATCGCCTGGAACGGCGCCAGCCAATTGGAAGGCGAATACCCCATGTCCAGCACCCAGATCCCCAAGCGCGTCAGGAAAGCGTTGACCTGCATGATCGTGTTGGCAAAGTCATAGATCGGGTTCCACCGGTCCCAGTACCCGTTGGCGTCCCACTGGTAATTTCCGAGCGGGTACTGAGGCCCGCCGGTAAAGTCCGGGCTCAGCAGGAGCGGATCCGCCGCGTGGGCCGGAACCCCGACGCCAAGGCCGATTGCCACTGTAAGAACGAAAACCCATCCGTACCGCCGCACAAAAAAACCCCCTTCCCATACAGAAGGGGGCCGGGAGAAAACATCATTCGCTCGTTGGGGTACTCGAAAAATATTGGTCAAGCACCCGCGGCAGAACCTCGACCTGCATCTCCCCGATTCTTCCCTCGGGCTCCCGGACCAGGCCGCGGCCGGCCCGGTACTCGGAGAACCGTTTCGTCCAGTTCTTCGGCTCCTCGTCGGTCATGCCAAGGATCCGCAGGGTAGCCTCCACCTGCTCTTGACTCTCCAGGTGCGGCATGATTTTCCACGCGAAGAGGCCGGTCAGGTCTTCCTCGTCGCCCCTCGGCAGGAAATCCGTGGCGTTCTGGGTGGCAATGATCGGGATGAGGTTTTCGGACCGGGAGAACCGCATGGCCTCATTAAGAAGGCGTTACCCTTGCTCAAACCTCCGCAATACCCACGCCTCGTCGATCGCCAGGACCTTCACCATCGACTTCGGCAGCGCCAAAAGCCGGCGAAGGCCCAGGGTGGCGACGGCATACAGGATCGCCGCCGAGTACCGCTCGGTCTCTGTCCACTTTTCCTTGGGCACCGACTTGTCCGGAAGAGACAGCCCCCGGACAACGGCGATCACCAAGTCATGGTCGAACACCGATTCCCCGGTGTCCTCACCGAAAAACAGCCGCCCGATCTCGTGGTCGGCCATGAGCCGGACCCTCTCGGCGATCAGCCGCGCCTCGTCCTGGTCCCTGAGATCGGGCGAGTTTTCGGCAATGTCCCGCATGGCTTCGTAAAACGCCCGCATGTCCCATTTTTCGCCTTTCAGGACCCGTTCCACCCCGTGGTTCAGCACCACTTGGCGCCGGTCGTCCCCCAGCGGGTTGAAAATCAACTCCATGATCGCCCGGGCATCCTGCGTATTTCCAACCCGAAATGGGCTGAAACTCGTGCCGGAATCGTAGGTGAACCGCATCATGTGGGCGTCAAAGGGGAGGTCCAGAACGGTTCCGTCTCGCCCTTCTGGTCCACCATGAACCCTTTCGCCCCCCCAGGACAAAAGGGTCGTGACCAGGTACTTCAGCAGGTACGACTTCCCGGACCCCAAGGTCCCGGCCAGCAGGGTCGCGCTCGTCGTGTTCAGCACATGCACCGGCCTCCTGGGATCCATCCAAACCGGACGCCCGTTGAACAACCTGACCAGCCAGAAACCCGCTGGGTCCCCCAGGGCTCGGGTACCGAACGGCACGGCAGCCCCCAGTACGCCGGGGTCCATCGGGAACTCCCACCCCGTCGGCAAATCTTCCCCGAACGGGTAGAACGCCTGGAGCATCTTTTTCATGTCCCCCGGGGCGCGCACCAAGGTGTGATAGGTACCGGCAGTCTGCTGGAACTGCTCCACCCTCTGCCGGAGTTTCTCGGGTTTCGCCGCCCCCAGGTCGAAGATCGTGGTCACATGGACGAGCGGCTGCCGGGACCGGAGCTTCCGCTCCAGGGACGCGACACTCGCCATATCCTCCTCCGGCTCGATGGGCACGTCCTCGTCGTTCTCCACCCATTCCTTGTACTGCGCCTCGGCCGTCTTTTTCTTTTTGCGCAGGTGCTGGATGGCCTCATGGGCAGGCTCTACCAGGACGTGAAGGGCGACATCCACGGGAAACGACGTATTTTCCAAGACACCATAGAGCCATTCGAAGCCGGTTGGATCGTCCTCCGGCACCGGCTGGGGCACCGAAACGGTGAAAAAGAAGGTCTGGTGGGATTCGCCGCCGTGAGGATGCTTCACGACCAGGTGCGTGCCGGACTCGGGCACCAACACGTCAGTCAACGCCAGATACACCGCCCTCGACGGCCTCAGCCAGGCCTTGCCGCCCCGGGCCACCACCTGAACCGGGTGCGGGTCGGGCAGGACCATCTTGGGCTCGGACAGCCCACGGTAGTACCCCTTCTTCAGCCACCATTCGATGTCTCTCAGGGACGCTTTCTCCAAGCGCACCATCGGGGCCAGCTTCGCCTTCCATTCCTCAGTCGCCTTGCGGGCGGCCTCCAACTGGTCCTCGGAGATTTCCTCATGATTTCTAAGAAACCGGTTCCGCACGTCCAAAATCCCGGTAGCCGCCTGCCTGAACCAGTCTTTCCAGTTGTCCGCCGTCACGTCGATCGTAATCCGCCGGCGGTTCAGCGGCACGACGATCAGGTTCACCCGGTGGAAGGGGAGGAAGTACCGCAGATACTCCTGGACTTCCCTCTGGTTCTCCCGCCAGACCGGGTTGTTAGACCGAGGGAACATCTCTCGCATGATCTCGTCGGCGGACCACTGTTTGGTGAGCAAAGGATCGGCATCAGCATAGAAAAACCCCCTCTTCCTGTATCCGGAGAGGGGGAGAAAACAATCAGTGCGTTATCCTATCGCGCTGGTTGCAAAGAGGCGTGTAACGCATAAAGAGCTTGTCGAACCGCATCCACCTGCTGTTCAGTAAGCCTGCTCGGCTTCTTTGTGATAGTTTCAACTAGCCACTTGCCGGGTAAGACGGTGACCTCCTGCACAGGGCGATACACCTGCACAAAACCGTTGACAAACACCAAGAACGGATGAACGAAAACCGATTGGCCAAGATGCGATTCCAAGGTTTCCTTGAGCCACATCGTTTGCCGCCAAACCTGATTCACCACGTTTTTCTCAAACGGTCTGCCGTCTCGCAACAGATTCCCGTCTGGGGTAACCGTGATCTTCCCTCGATGGCTTTTCGACTCGATCACAAAAATGCCGGCGGGCCCCACCGCGATATGGTCAATGTTCCCCATTGGGCACGGCAGATCGTGAAATACTCTGTAGGTGTCCGGGAGGGAGGAGAGGATCTCCTCAACGCGCTCTTCTCCTTTGGCGCCCCGCAAAGCCCGGTCGATCAGTCGGTCGGGGTTTTCTTTTTTGCTTTTGAGAATCATGCCGACCGCCGCCACACAACCAATGCCTGCGCCAATGGCAAAGGGCGATTTGGAGCCAACAACAAAAGCAGTATACCGGCAACAAGACAGGCAAATAAGAATCCATACAGGATCAACGCCCGCTTTTTGGCCATCTTCTTGGGCTCGGAAGCTTTTAAGCGGCAATGTGGCCCATCCGCTTCAGCGTACTGTAGATCGCTGACTCAAACTCAAGAAAGCCCAAGTATGAAGCCACATCTTGGAACGGGAACATTTGAGTTGCCCAAAATCCACCAATACCATTCTTGCGGTCGATCCAGTAGAACAGATTGGCCAACCCAGCCCACATCAATTGGCCTGCTGGCCGACCCGTGGGGACCGGATCCTCGTTGACCTGGAATGTATAACCCCATGACTTTTGTACGCCAACGAAGAATTCACCGTTATTGGATAGTGATGGATCGGACGTCATCCAGCCGCCGCTCTTCAATGCTCCTAACCCGTTCTGACTCATTTGTGCCACGGTTTCCTGTTTGAGTACTCGACCATAGGTGCCTGCACCGTCGTTTAGGATCATCCGGATAAACTTCATGTATTCACCAACACTTGCGTACAAACCATGTCCTCCCATGTCCATTTCCGGGGGTTGCGGTAAGACAAGATCTGGGTTTGGAGTGATCTTTCCGTCTCGGGCGCGACTGTGAATGATTGCGCGACGTTCCATCATCGACGGCGTCAGAGTAAATGCGATGTCGGTCATACCTAAAGGGGCAAAAATATGCTCCGCCATCACTTCTCCCAGTCGCTTGCCACGAACAGCTTCTACAACCTTGCCAACCCAGTCGATGTTGACACCATAGTTCCAGCGTTCACCGGGCTCAAACAGCAAGACACTTTTAATGGAATCAAACGTACTTGTGAGGATGGATGGCGTTTCCTTTGCATTACGATATCGACGATCCTCATAACTGAAAAACTCGTATCCAAAACCGGCAGTATGGAGCATCAACATGCCGACAGTAATCTTGTTCCTAGGTGTTCTGAGAAGGGGTTTCCCGTCCGCATCAAACCCCTCAAGAACCTTGATCTCGGCGATATCGGGAACATACTTCTCAACCGGATCGTCGAGTCTGATTTTACCTTCCTCCACCAATTGCATCAAAGCTGTGCCAGTGATGGCCTTCGTAGTCGAGAAAAGAGCAAAGACCGTGTCGCTGGTCATCGGAGTTTCCTTGCCGAGTTCGCGCACCCCAGTTGCACCCTCGTAGATATTGCCCTCACGGTCAGTTGCCATCGCAACCACTCCGGGCACACCACCGGCCCTGCCTACGGCATGATCTAAAACATTGTCAAGAATCTTCTTGAGAGCATCGCGGACTTGTTCCCTCGCCATATCTCCATCATCACCTCATAAAGGACTCTATTTACGGGTTGACTGAGCCTGTTCCTCCTATAAAATCACTTCAACCATCACTCAGAATTAGTTATGGTCCACCAGCATCAATTGGGAGAGCTCAGCATTTAATTTGAGATCCCTCCTTAGAAGTATCAGTGTCGAAGCGAATTTTCACGTTTCTTTGTAAAGCAATATACATGCCACGTGTGGGCAGGATTTATTCATATAAGCTCCCCGTATTCTACTAGTGCTCTTTCCGCTCCTCCGAGAAGCATCGAAACGCGAACGTTAAGGTTCAAGAATACGTGCTACGCTGCAAAAATCAGGACACAGTAAAAAGGAAGTCCCTGTTCAGAGAATACGAGTAGTGGCTATCGTCAACGCCCATCTGCCCTCTGCTCATCTTTGATGTATAACACATCATATATCGATACACGTGAACACATGTATCGATCCGTGGAATGCAACAAATGTCCCGCCTGAACTCGATGGTTTTCAGGCACATACTGAGACACTGCGCCAACACCGACGGCCTTTTTAGACCTCTGAAGCACGCGAATTCACAGTCTGGATTCACGTGTGCGGGCGTGAATCGGTAAATCAAAAACAACGAAAAGTTAGTATTGTTTTCATAAACAACCTCCACGAAAAACGCCTGGACCGCAGCGGGCCGTTGACCGCCGCTAGCACACTGTCTTCGCTTTCGCCCGGCACCACAATCCGGCGTTTCCCGCAAATGCTCGAACCAACCTGCTTTCGGTGATATTTCGACTCGCACTATTGCGAAGGTTCTCATAGCCAAAGATTCGTGATATGCTGGCACCAGAACAATACCTCAAGGTTTTTTCTGTCAATGCGGTTGGCCAGCGGCTTCGGGAGCCGGGTGACTGGCACATCCGATCCAGACCGCCCAGCGCACGACGTCCGGCACGGGCAGGAATCGCAGGGTCGCCCATAGCGCTGCCAGGAACAGCAGCGAGTGGGTCAGCGTCCTGTGGCGCATCCCGACCACGCTCAGAAGAACCGCCAGGGGCTGGGTCCAGTCGGCAATGGGACCGGCGAAATACGCTCCAAGGAGCGCCGCGGCCGTGGGCCACGTGAGGACCGGCTGGTGCACGTGCATCAGCCACAGTTCGGCACCAATCAGAGCGGCGACATGGATGCGTCTTGTATGTCCCCCCTTCTCACCCCCTCCAAAAAGAAAGAGGCCCGGGAGAAACCTACCGTCCCGTGGACTGATCGACAGGTGTGCAGGGGTCCGGAAAGGTTAATGCGAGGGCAAATCCGTGGGGCGGCAATGCAGGCGAGTAAGCAGGTGGTACAGGATACCATCCGGGAGCAGGGTGATCAGTACCCGTGATCGACTAGAATACACCTGCACGGCATAAACGAATAGTGTTCGCAAATGTGGTTGCGATCCGGAAGGCAGAGCGCATGAGGACGACATCATGACTGAATCCGGCTTCCTGCACAACGGACTTTTTCATGTAGGGGGAACAAGAAACGCGGGGCGCGAACACGCCCCTTCTTAGCGTCCATACCACGCTATCACGGCATTTTGGTGTTTGCAGAGCTCGCCGCGACAGCGGGCCGCAGTGGAAGCCGAATGGCAATTCTTCACTGAGTCCATATCCCATGACTGCCAAGGTTTCCTGCTCTCGCCGAGGGGTTACCTGGCTCTGCTGTCAAAACGTCCGTCATGAAGGTTGACTGACTGGCGTGCGCAGTTTGCTCAGCGTTTCGCGGATGAACGCCGGTTCGTCAGCCGGCATACGCGACGTAATATAGTTGCCGTCAACGACTACCTCTTGATCGACGTATGTCGCGCCTGCGTTAATCAAGTCATCCCTTAAGGGAGGGTAGCAGGTCATCTTCTTACCTTTGGTAAGACCTGCGCTGATCAAAATTTGCGGTCCATGGCAGATTGCTGCGATCACTTTGCCTTTCCGGTCCATGTCTTTCACGAACTGTAGTACCTGTTGATTCAGCCGCAGGTTTTCCGGTGACGAGCCGCCCGGAATGACAACCGCGTCAAACTGGTCTGCTCGCACTTCGTCAATCGATGCATCAACCGTATACCTCGCTTGCCTGTTCTTGCCTACAAGTTGTTCGCCCTTCTTCAACCCAACAATCACTGTTTCGTAACCCGCACTTTTGATGGCTTCGTACGGTGTTTTCATTTCGGAGTCCTCGTAATCATTCGCCAACAGAAAGGCAACTCTCTTCATCTCTCCTGTATACCCCCTTCATCACGGATATTTCCACGTCGTCCTTTAGACTGCCCGCCGATCTACCCTTAAATTCGTGGCCTGCGATACACTTCTGTACGCCAAGCGGTGGTACCACAGTCATGTTCCAACATCTTGAACGTGCTCGCCACGTGTGGCGCCTTCACCATGAAGCTGCCCTCCGGCGCGCCGCCCCGTGCGCTGAAAATAGATCCTCCGCACCGCTTTCGGCTCAGAGGCCAGCCACGGGAAGGCAATCTCAGTACCCGCCGCACTGGCTCGGCCAACAAGTAGCACTGTAACCGTACTCCTGTTCCAGCAACCGGGCCGTGGTTGTCTTCCCTACCCCCATTGCACCAATCAACAGCACGGAACCAACAAATCGACTTAGTGCAACCCCACCTTTTCAACCTCCAAATGCCCTTTATCGTCTTTCAGGAAATCCACCAAAAACGGCTCCGGCAACACTGCCTCCGCCCATTGGTTGAAGCGTGATCCCCGGCGCTGCCATGTTGGCCAAATCAGCGGGGTTCGAGGACGTGAGAAACGTCCGTAAGAAATCACTCCCGAACGGCGTGGCCATGTCGTACACGTCCTGCTGCGCGTCCTTGGCTGTGGAAGCCGGTTTCTGCCGTTGCAAGCCCCAGGGCCGGCCGCGGCAAGATCGTCGGCGGCGCCGTGATCACGTACCCCGTGTCAACCCGCAGAACTGGCCCGTTGAGGACCAGATGACGGCTCCGGGTCTTCTGCCCGTCCGACACGTCACACCAAGCGTCTACCGAGGCCTCAGCGAAGCCCCGACCGGGCCGGGACACGTCCCGCACATACATTTCCCGCGGCGTTTGGTCTTGAACAGGCGGCGTCCAGCCCTGGGGTTCAAACCCCGGCCAGAGGTCGGCAACGTCCGCCTTTCGCTCGTCGGCCGACTCCCCTTTGTGCAGGGTCAGCCAGACCTTGGCCGGTGGAGGGCGATCGCCGACACCTGGTGGTCATCCGCGGCCCCGCCGTGTCCGCCTGGGCCGGGGCGAGCATCCGGGCGACAGTGCCGACGCCGCCGAGGGCGCCCAGGGTGAGAAGGATCCAGAGAAAAACACTGGTCAACTTTCTCAACAAAAAACCCCTTTCATTAGTAAGGGGGAGCGGGAGAAAAATACGTCGGTCGACGCCGTCGGCAATTAAAATAGAATCCAGTATAAATTTGTATCGGAACGTTATTCGTGGAGCACTCGCAGTCCAGAATTTCCCGCTTTCTATCAATGGTGAAAGTGCCTGCGTAACAGCGCCCAGAGAATCACCCATGCAACACCGATACCCACCACGACCCGGCTGCGCCAGCGCGCCGCCGCCACGCGCAACGACCACGGATCTACGATTTGTTGTTGTGTGATCGGGACCTCATACAAGGGATGAATGCGGATGCCCCACCACTCGTAAAACAAGAACAGACAAAAGCCAAAATAGATCCATTTGATCCAGGCTTGCGAACCGATCGTCAGGGTGCCGGTCGCGACAACGGTAAAAAACATGAGATCGCGAAGCATACCTTTCCGCCGCAGTGTCCGGAGTAAAAGGATCCAGATCACCGGGTGCATTGGCCGGTGAAACAGATTCTCGGTCCATCGGACAAGCCATGCGGAAATCCGGCGCATCCGAAATTGAATGTTCGAGACGGCGTCGGGATCGGCCGGCAGCACTGCGGAGACGAGGAAACTTTGCCGCACTTGAAACAAACCGTCCCACTCCGTCCGGGAGATGTACCTAACCGCCAATACCGACACCGTGCCACCCACACCAAGAAGCACCCCCCACCCGGCGCCCGGCCGGCCGAGGATCTGCCACGTCAAACCGATACCCACGGGGAGGTATGACAGGTACCGGCCGGCATGGTACGCGATCCATTGTTGCCAGGTCATGCGATCGCGAACATTCAACAGTTGACTTGCGATTCGAATGACCGCTTCATACCCTGACAACAAGACCAGCATTCCAAACCAAGTGTCCAGGGGAATCCGGCAAATCCGGACGAAGGGAACGGATAGGATCCCGATCACCGCGACCGGCATAAGACTGAAAATCAACCCTTCAACCCACAAGGTCGCCAGCAGCCATGACCGCCGCACCGGGGACAGCAACAGGAACAAGCGGTCTCCGCTCTCTAGAGGAATCGGAAGACTTCCATACAACATCACGTGAACCGCCATCATGACCACGAACATCGCCACAGCCACGACGATGCGGAAAGGAACCCCGAGCCATAACTCGGTATCCGCCGTCAAGCCCGACGTTAGATCACCTCGGTAATATCGTCCCAACCACCAAACGGCAAAGATCGTTCCGGGAATGAGCAAGTACAGCGTCGTCACCCAGTCGGAGACCAGGCGCAAGACCTGGAGCCGTACTTTCCACCAGGAGCGCATTCGGCGACCCGTCCACACCGCCAGCAACGCAATCCGCTTCACTCCGCGACCACCCTTTTATGGAGAAAAGCAATGAACAAATCCTCCAAAGTCGCCGCATCATCCCCATGGACGACCCGCAATTCCGCCAGGGAGCCAACGGCGAAAACTTCCCCGTCCGCCATAAAACCGAACCGCCGGCACATCCGTTCGGCCGAATCCAACACATGGGTCGAAATGAGGATGGCTGCACCGCCCTGCCGCGCTGACTCGAACAGCTCGCGAAGTTGGCGAATGGCGATCACATCCAGCCCGATAAACGGCTCGTCCACCAGGAGCACGTCAAAGGGAAACATGAACGCCGAGACGACCATCATTTTCTGAAGCGTTCCCTTTGAACATTGGTGAGGAAACTTCACCAGATGGGGCTCAAGTTGAAACCGCTGAATCAAGGTTGCCAGGCGGTCGCGCACCGCCTCATCCTGTGCGGACGACATCTCCCGCAACCGCATTTTCCATTCCAGGTGCTCTGCCAAGGTGAGATCGGCATAGTACATCGGCTGTTCGGGAATATAGGCCCACCTTTGCTTGACCTCGAACGGTATGTCTTTGCCGGCGCCGAACGTCCATTCCCGGAAGTTGACCGTCCCGCCGCTGATCGGATAGTAACCCAGCAACCCGCCGATCAGTGTACTTTTCCCCGCACCGTTAGGGCCGATAAGTCCGAGGATCTCACCGGCCCGGATGTCGAAACAGGCCTTGCGGACAATGGTCGTCCCGCCTCGGGCGACGGAGAGATCGGCCACCGACAATATTGCGGACATCGTAAAACCCCTCCTCGGATTATCGCCTCGATTCTCCCCCCGAAAATTCCAGGGATTTTCCGAACAAACAACTGTAAATCCGGGCACACAATTGCAAATGGGGTAAACTCAGGCGGCCGCTCACGGGCCGATACCCACGGGCTGACCTCCGGTGAATGGGAAAAACATGGGGTTCACCCCGGCCATAAATCGGCGCACTTCGGCGATCCGCTTCGGCATGTCGAACTCAACACACCGATGGGATTCGTGCTGAAGGTTCGGGGACAAAGGGACATCGAAAAAGGCTGTGAACTAAAGGCTGACTTTACAATCAGGTTTGCCTTTGTAACCGCTCAACCCTGCACCAAAAATCTTCCATGAGCATCAACTGATTGAGGGACCGGCTTCCGATCCAGAAACATAAAAGCCCAAGGGGAAGTCCGATTCCGGCCAACATCCCGAGCCTATGCCAAAGCCCCGGCCCCTGTCCGCCCGCGACTGTCCACTTGACCAGCCATCCGAATTCTCCGTACACCGAAGCATATAGCGGCACCAGGAACACACTCAACACCCGATGTCGAAAAAGTGCGGGAGTGATCTGTAACAAGAGTAAATTCAGCGTGAACAACAGGGTGATGACCAGCCAGATTTCTCCGATGCTCCGCCACCCGTCGGCAAGGGAAGCCCAGGACCCGCCGATCATCCCGCGTATCGTGATCCCGATCCCCAGGCTCATCAGAGCGAGGGACATTAGCTCGACCAGGGTGGTCCACACCGCCAACCCCCTCGCGGCCAGGAGCATCCACCGGGGACGGGGGATGGCCAGCCACCAGGATCCCCACCCCTGCCTGAAAGGTTCGGTGGGAAACCCGACCACCCGAAAGATGGCGTAAGCGTACACCCCGGCGCCGACAAACGACGGTCCGTGAAGCCAGATCTCCTGCTTGCCCATCAGGACATAGCCCTCCACCGCCGCACCGGCCATCGCCGCGGCGAAGAGCCACCGGTACAGCGGCGGGGCCCCGGCGCCCCACCATCGCTGCCGGGCCCGCTCCAGCGAAAACAGACTCCAAAAGGGGGAACGGCTCGCGCGAACCTCCCAGGTCCCGGCCGGTGCTGCCGACGTCTGCAGCCGGAATCCCCACCCGGTTTCGGCCAAACGCATGTCCCCCAATCGACAGAGACCCACTCCGGCCGTAAGGCGAACCAGGAACCACGACAGCGGCCAGCCGATCACCGCGATCCCCAGAATGATCATCAAGTATTTGGAAACGAGTGGTGCGCCATTCCACAGTTGATTGAAAACGTTCCCTCCGTTAAACAATCCGAACAGAAGGATGAAGTACAGAAGGATGAAGTAAATGAACCCGCCCACCCGGGCCCATCCCCTGGAAAATACCACGCGAATCAGGCCGACCCCCACGGCGGGAAACAGCGCCACCAAGTCCAGCATGGTAAAGGTAGCCGCCACCTCGGCGAATTGGGACACTGATGTGCCTGGAACCCAGTGAAGGAAAAACGCCGTCGCGTAATGCAGGATCACCGTCGCTTCCATGTAAAGGGCTAGGTGCAACCCCATCCGTAGGCATCCTAGGGCCCTGCCCAACACCAGGTGCATGCGCGGGCGCGGAATCGTGAGCCACCACTCGATTCCCCCCGATGTGGACCATAGAGACCCGCTGAAGATGATCACTGCGAAAAGATGAAAGATCGTCCATTCGGCGTACAGTTGACCCAGGTTCGTCCAGCCACGAAAGAACCACAAGCTGATCAGCAAAAAAACGGCCTGATTCAACATGACCACTCTCGGCCGACTCCCCGGGGCAAAAGGCATCCACATTCGAAACCGACTGAATTCCAGATCGGCAAGGGCCAAGATATCCTTCATGAAAAAACCTCCCGGTACCGGGATTCCACCGACTGACCTCGGGCCCGCAGGGCCTCCACATCCTCAACTCCAAGAATTCGGCCGTCGCCGATAAGGATGATTTGATTAAAGAGATTTTCCATCTCCCGAATGTCGTGGGTAGCGATGATGAAGGTGCGGGAACCGCCGGCAAAATCGGAGATCACCGAGGAGGCGATCTGCTCCCGGGAAATCATGTCCACCCCGGCAAAGGGTTCGTCCAGGACCACCAGGGGCGACCGCCGGGCCAGGCAGGTCAAAAGCTGGACCCGGGCCTCTTCGCCCCGGGAGAGTGTGGACATGCGGGCGGTACGCCTGACCTTGAGAAATTCGGCCAGTTCCTCCGCATGGCCGGAGTCCCAATCCGGATAGATGTCCCGGGCAAAGCGGAGCCACTCCCCCACCGTGACCCATCCGGGCATTTTCCCCCGGTCGGGTAAAAAGGCAAGGTAACGCAGCGTCGACACCCCGGCCGACTCCCCGAACAGCTCCACCGTGCCGGCGGTGGGCGGCGTCAGCCCGGCCACCAGGCGCAGGAGAGTGGATTTTCCCGCCCCGTTGGGCCCGAGAAGCCCAACGATCTGCCCTTGATCCACGCGGAAGGTGACGTCGTGGAGGATCTCCTTGTTTCGGATCTTCATGAACACCCCGCGGCAGACCACTGCGGGCCGGTCCGCCGGAGTTGTTCCTGTTGGCCCTGGTGCCGACAGCGTCATCTTCCCATCCATTTACTCATCCTCCTCCGTCTCGGCATGGGCAAGGTCGATCAGTTGTTGAACGGTCAGACCCAGGGACTGCGCCGTCTCCCGAAGCCGCACCACCGCTTCCCGGGCCAAGGCCCTCCGGCTGGCCTCGACCGCCCCGGCATCCCGGGTCACGAACGTGCCCTGGCCCCGGAAGGAGACAATCAGCCGTTCCCGTTCCAATTCCTGATAGGTGCGCTGAATCGTCGTCGGATTGACCCGGATCGCCGCGGCCAACTCCCTGACCGAAGGGAGGCGCGCACCGGGCTCAAGGTCTCCCCGGGCAATCGCGGCCCGGATCCGTTCCACAAACTGTTCATACAGCGGCCGGGAGGGATCCACAGGGAATTTCAAAATCTCCAGGGCGACGTCCACTCCAACTGACCGCCTCCTTTGCATGGAGTGTATGATTTCAAACCATACAATCTACATGATGGATTGTATGATAACACACCATGCATGTCAAGTACAAACATGCGAGGCCCGCGCAGTATGGTAATGCCGCCTATATCCCTGCTCCCGGATCTCGCCAAAGATTCGCTCCGCATTGAGGACGCCGATACACATGCGCTGCTCCACATAGGCCTTGTATGGCTCCAGCTTCTGGCCTTTCACCCTCCGGCCGCGCGACTTCACCATCCCCTCCTCCTGCTGCCTAGGTTCACTCACAGCCTTGCGGATGGTTTTGCGGTCATGGCCGTATCTTCTGGCCAGTTGCGAGATGCTGACGCCCTCCTCATACAGCTTCCTGATTTCCATCTTCTCACTCTCCCTCATCACTGGCACCTCCCCGGACGTGATGGCAGGTGCCATAGTTCGACACAGGGGTGGGGAATTCATCCCGATGATTTTGAGGAAATCATGCCGGCGATTTTGGGGAATCGCTATCCGCTGCTATTGGGGATTTTACATCCGATGTTGACAGTAGTCGTCTTTATAGGTGTTGCCTGTGGACCTTTGATTAGTAGCTGCGGACAAACGGAGAATCCGGTAAGTAAAAAGATGGATCCCAGTTCATTGTCACAAAGGGATACAATGTTCATCAATTATCTTCAACAGCGGCTATTTCCTACCATTGACCAGCATTCTTCTAAATTTTTACAAATGAACTGGAGCAATACGAAGTCTTTAATGCAAGAAGGTTACACCGATAGTGTTGCGTTTGATCTTACGGCAGCAATGGGAATAGCGGCAGATGTACAAGTGAATGGCTCGACGATGGGTTCTATTTGGCTCGGAACAGATAATCCTGCAGTAGATAATCCTGAACTCCGGGCATTAGCTCTGGAGAGCAAATCTGAGTGACCTAGATGAGAATTGTAAACAACTGTATTCCGTTTTAACGAAGAAAGGTAACCCCAACTCCATCGACGAACTATCCTCTCATATTTCTAATGACCTCGCCAAACTTCAGTCTTACGAAGATGACCTTTCGCATGCCATCAGCAAGTAGGTGCCCTTCATAAACAGGCACCTCAACCGCTTAATCCGGCGGCAAATTGTTTTTGTCAAACACAGCAAATCCCCTGTTAAATGAAAGCACAACCTCAGAGTCGGTCCCACACATCTTGCGTCTATCCCAGGAAGACGTTGCTCAAAAAAACCATCCTCAGCCGACCGCCGATGCCCGGGCAGCTCCTCATCCATGCCCGCCGAGGCCATGTGGAGAATGCGACGTACGGAATGTTGTTCATCCCGGCAATGAGATTCCGGGCCATCTCCGTGAGAACAGCACTGGGCCGGCCGACTTGCTTGGCTCCAAGGCACGACACCACCGCATCAAAAGCGGAGGACACTCACGAACAATCCCCCTTTTCAGTCCAACGCCTCCCGCCGAATCTCCTCAACCTCTTTGTAAGGCGCATTCCCCCGATGGCTCCACACCATTCCTCATCCGGCTTCACGATTCCTCCTGGCTTTGATCCGATAGAGTGCATCAACCAACCAGACCTTATCATGTGCGGAATCAATGGGCTAACTTTGATGATCCATCCCTCCGCGACCCCCCTTTATGAAACGGAACAGAAACTTGCCCGACTAAAGACGAAAGCGAGCCCTCGGAGGCATTGTCTTCAAAAATATTTCACAATTTCTTCTATAAATATTCGTCGATGTGAAGAATGGCGTACCTTGATTGACCAAGATTGTCACTATAGAGTAAACATGAAGCTAGCTGGATGTGTGGACCAATCTTATACATCCTATATGGTTGGAGGCAATGAAAGACTGTCTGAAATTGGGCGCTTGGACAGTTTGGAGCCAGTAGCGCAACCGGCCAATGTCCTTCGGGGGATATTGGCCGTTTTTTGTGGTCCCAAATACCTCAAATGGAGGGATCCCATTGATGCCGGAACTCTTGGGATTGAAAAAAGGAAACAAAGAAATGATTGTGGAACCGATCACACAGACGGATATCGAATCGACGCCCCGCATGAAGGACAAGTTGACCTTTTTGCAGTTGTTCAAGCGAGATCTGGAGACGATTCGGCAAATTAAAGACGACATGGACCAGATCATCGAAAAAGTTGCCGTGCGCCATTACGACATGATTGAGCGGTTCCCCGGTTTGCAAGGCATTGTGGATCGGCACAGCAGTCGCCATCGGCTGACAGAAACATTCATCCATTATTTTCAGGCGTTGTGCGCCATCGAGAATGTGGATGAGGAGTTTATTCATAGCCGCGTGAAAATTGGACAGATACATAGTCGCATTCACCTGACGCCCGAATGGTACCTTGGCTCTTATGTAAGGGTGTACGAATATCTCATCCCTTGCCTTGTTCGGAAATATGCGAAAGAGCCCGAGAAGTTGGGGAACATTCTGTTGTCGTTCCTGAAGGTCATTACCATGGATATGCAACTCATTATTGAGGCGTATCAGGAAGAGAACGACTTCAAACTGATCGACAACATCTCGGGGATTATGGAATCCATCCTGGGCATGGACGGCACCAAAGAAATCCTCGACGCGGCGTCGATGGCAGCCGACCACGCCGAAGGGATCAGCGCCGCCGCACAACAGCTCACCGCTTCGGTTAAAGAAGTGGCCCATCAGGCCGTCCGGGTCGCCGAACATTCCGATCGCGCCGTCCAGGACGTGGAGACGGGCCGTCGGGTGATCGAAGACTCCCTCCGGGGGATTTTGGCCCTGGGAAACTCTTTTGCGAGCATGCAGACAAAAGCCGATTCCCTGTCCTCAGCAACCGAGGACATTTCGCACGTGACCGATTTCATCCGCAACATCGCCGACGAGACGAACCTGTTGGCGCTCAACGCCGCCATTGAAGCGGCGCGGGCCGGCGAGCACGGCCGGGGGTTCGCCGTCGTCGCCTCCGAGGTCCGTTCCCTGGCCGACCAAACCAAACGATCCGTTCATAAGATTGCCGCCACCATTGAGCAAGTGCAGCAAGAAGCCCGGTCGATGCGGGATCTCACCGGCCACGTGGTGGAGGAGCTCCATGTTCGAGTCGAGCAGTCCCAAGAGGCCATCCAAACGCTCGGGGGGATGGTCGAGCAAGTGACACGGATGGGGGAACTGACCGCCGGGATCGCCGCGACCACGGAGCAGCAGTCGGCGGCCACCGAAGAAATCACCACACGCATCAGTCATGTGTTAAGCGACACCCAGCGGACAAAGGAACGGGTGAACGCCATGGGGGCTCAAATCCACCAAACCAGCGTCCAGGCGAATGGGCTGCGCCTTGCGCTCATTGAAAATCTCAGCCACCTACAGGACAAGCAGGTGGTGCGCGTGGCCAAAACCGAGCATCTGTTGTGGAAGTGGCGGCTGCACAACATGACGCTCGGTTTTGACGTCGCCGATGAGAAGGAGTTGGTCGATCACCGGCAGTGCCGCTTGGGGCAGTGGTACGAGCAGGCTCGGGGGCGGGCGTCTCTCTCTTCCCTGGATTCGTTTCAGGCGATCGAGGAACCACACCGGCGGCTTCACCATCTGGCTAAACAAATCTACCGGCTGCTTCTTGCAGGGGAGCGAACGGAAGCGGAAAAACGCTTGATTGAGCTCGAACAAGCTTCTCATCAGGTTGTGGAAGATCTGGATCGTCTGTTGGCGGATTTGGAACGGGGGCCCCAGACGTGAAAGACGGGGTTGGAGATTACGAAGCAATGCAAGACCTTACGGAACTAGCCTGTTGGGCCAAAAAGGATCCGGACGCCTTTGCGGAGCTATCCCGGCGGTTTCACCCGTTGATGGCGAGCATCGCAAAGAAATACTGGTTACCGAACGATACCGAGGACGAAACGATGCAAATTTTGCGGATTGAACTGTGGAACGCGGTGAAGAAGTTCCGTCCGGAACGGTCTTTCGAGGGATTCGTCAAGATGTTTTTGAGAAACCGGATGAAAACGGTGATTACCAGAAAGGCGTTCGGCGAAGAAAACCGATTTTGGCAGTCTGTCGATCGGCTCACCTGGGCGCCGGACCGCATTCATCACCAAGCCTATCCATCACCGGAGGATGAGGTCGTCCACAAGCTGGCGACAGCGTCCCTGCGGAAGGGATTGTGCCAAGCGCTACAACAGGCGCTTACGGATCTGGAACGACAATGTTTCATCGGCCGATACATCTACGGGCACTCCTACCGTCAGATACAGGACCGACTAAAACTGAAAAGCACCAAGGCTGTTGATAACGCACTCACGCGGGTGAGGAAAAAGCTGGCGAAACATCCGAAAGTGATAGAGCTTTGGAAGAACCTTGCGAGGTAGGGAGCGGAATTGGTGAATACGGTTTTGGCTGCAACTCAAGGAGGGGGAAACGAATGGCAACTTGGTATGATCCTTATCTGCTTCTTGGGGATCCAGTGATCGTCACCGATGCGGATCACCGAATTCTCACTGTAAACAACGCTTACGAAGAAGCAAGCGGCTATCGGCGCGAGGACATCATCGGCAAGGACGCGGGGTACATCAAATCCGGATTGACACCGCCGTATGTCTACCAATCAATGAAGGAGTGCCTTGAACAAGACAAAGTCTGGAAGGGGATACTCACCAACCGCCGTCCGGACGGACGTCTCTGGAACTCTTCTTTGACCATCACGCCCATGCGTCGTCCTGACGGACTCTATTATCTCGGTGTTTGTCGGGACGTTCAGGACATCACCTCCCAGGACGTTGCGGATGCCTACCAGCAGTTGTTTTTTCTGATCGCCGAAATTGCCGAAGCCGGGGATCCCTCTGTGAAACCCCACCTGTTCCGGGTGAGACAAATCTGCACATCCCTGGCCCGATGGCTGGGATGGCCGGAGATTCAGGTGACGTGGCTGGGCACGGCCTCGGTCCTCCATGACGTCGGTAAGCTCTACATTCCCAGGGAGATCCTGTTCAAACCGGGTCCCTTGACCCACCAGGAACGTTGTCTCATCGAAACCCACACCTCCTTGGGCGCTGAACTCCTGGCGCGCCTCAATGACAATATGGCCAAAATTTATGGATACAACGAAGCTTTGGTCATGGCCAAGGACATTGCCGAGTGCCACCACGAACATGTGGACGGCGGTGGATATCCCAAAGGCCTTCGGGGCGATGAAATCCCTGAAAGTGCACGAATTGTGGCTCTGGCCGATGTAACGGACGCACTTTTATCCCATCGCCCATACAAAACCCCTTGGAGCAGCCCGAGTGTTCAAGAGTACCTGCGTCAAAAACGCGGCCGGCAATTTGACCCCGCCATGGTCAATGTCCTTCTCGAGCACTGGGAGGACATCGAACAACTGTACCGACAAGAGGACCGGCGGGACAAGATGTCGTCATGAGTTCGTTGTGAACCATCAGGCCGCCCCACGTTTCTTCAAATCCCAATTGTTGCAAGATGTCTCGAACACCTTGGAGCTTTGATACCGACAGAATCATCGTGTGTCCCCCTTTGCTTGTGGATGTCGGTCAACAGACGTTCCGGTCAAATGAACTCAACACCATCTATCCCCTCCTTTTGAAGTCACCCCTCCCTCTTGTTCGCCCACAATTCTGGGAAAGGTTACAAACGAAATACAAGCGCGACACAAAGTTGCACAATTTTATGCCACATCTTCGGTCTTTCTCACAGATCTCTGAAAATGTTGTCAACGCCATGCCGAAGCCGATTCGAAGTTGTCCCCGACTATAACCACAAGGGGGCAGACAAAACACAGAGCACGTTACGTCATTTGGACAAACATGGTTCGAGAACATCAAACCGGTTCACGGGGACTATTCTGCCTTTTTACAGCTTATCCGCCCTGGTCTTTTTTCGCGCCTTTCTATCTCATGAGGACCGTTTTGCCTTGGAACCCGCGTCTTTTCTTGGTCGCAAAAACGCTGGAATTGTATGAGCCCAGCCGCAAGGAACGGCTCCCGATGGAACCTTCGGATCAGCAAGGGAAATGGGTCACCATCACGCCACAATCGACCCATCCCGAATCCCTTGGGGAAAAGTGAGCTCAAAAGACACTTCCGCAGCAAACATACGGTGGGGATCAAGCCACGAACCAAGTCGCACAAGGGTCGTGGTGTTCGACGTGGACGCCGTGCGTCAACCGACAGAAGCCGATGGTGAGACCGTCATGCGTGTCCGGCATACCACGCAGGCGTTGGTCGTGGTCATGAAGCGCCATCACCTGGAGCCGCATGTCTCAGCAGCGGCGGAAAAAGGTACCGTGTGTCTCTGTTCTTTGATCAGACAATTAACCATTCCATTCGGGATATTCGGGAAAAACTCGGAATTCCAAAGTTAGTGAAAACAATATTTCCATCGGACCGGTTTTAGAAAATCAAAAACGAATGAATACTGCCTGACGGAGATGCCAGGTGGTGACGGAGAGGTTGACACCCCCCTTGCCACCATCACTTCCGAAACCTGGACCCAGGATTTGTGGTATCGTTTGCTTCTTAGACTATTTACCCCAGAACAACTAAAAACGGATTATCCCTTTGCCTATCACCGCATTCTGGCCGTTTCAGCACAGAGCATGGCCGTTTAGTTCCATACGGCAACACAAAAGGGTCTTCCCCTTTTTGGGGAGGTACAGATCTGTTGCACCCAACCCCCGACTTGCCTGTCCCCGCGATGTTTCACTCCTGATTCCTCGGCCCGACGCTGCCAGCCGACCGTTCCTCTCGGTCACAACCTTTCACTTGTTTAGCCAGACCACATCGTCATTCCCCTGTTACCATCTATCGTCTTGATACCAAAGGTCTGGCGACGCCATCCAGACTCCTCCATTGCCCGGAGCCCAGGATGTATCCACCCCCACAGGCGACGCCCCGTCCAAGCGACAATCTCTAATTAAATTCGCTACGGGACCGTACTGGCCGACGTCAACCATTCGAACTGCGTCGGCAACGTGGCGCTGCTCCTTCTCGAGACCCGCCGGCTCAATCAGCGGACCGACCGACACCCCATCCTCCATACCGTTGCCGACCTGCATGCAGCCCATCCTCTCAGCCAAGTGCTGTACAAACCGATCATAAACAGAGCGCTGCACATAGATCCGGTTGGGGGATACGCACGTCTCGCCCATGCCACGCATCTTGCATGTCACCGCACCTGCGACCGCCGCGTCCAAGTCCGCGTCCTCGAACACGGTGAACGGCGCATGGCCGCCCAACTCCAACCACACCCGCTTGGCCGTGTCGGCCGCCTGGTGCATGAGAATCTTGCCGACCTCGGTTGACCCAGTAAACGACACCTTGCGCACTCGGAAGTCGTCCATGATGACTTTCACTAGCGCTGGAGCGTTGGTGCCAACGACAACCGACAGGACCCCTTTGGGAAGACCGACCTCCTCAAAAATGCGGGCAAACTCTAGCGCCAACAAAGGAGTTAGTTCGGACGGCTTGATAATCATGGTGCAGCCAGCCGCCAACGCGGGTCCCAGTTTGCGGGTGATCATCGCGGCGGGGAAATTCCACGCCGTAATGGCCGCGGCGATTCCGACAGGCCGCTTGATGACCAGGATTCGCTTGTCTGGTGAACTGGACGGAATCGTGTCCCCGTACATGCGCGGCGCCTCTTTAGCAAACCAGTCGAGGAAAGACGCCGCGTAATTAATCTCACCGCGCGCCTCTGCGAGTGGTTTGCCTTCCTCTATCGTCATGATGCGGGCCAGCCGCTCCACATCCTGGCGCATCCGCTCCGCCGCCTGGTGCAGGATGCGAGCCCGTTCGGCCGCCAACGTGTCCGCCCACCGCTCCCCTACGGCCGTTGCAGCGTCGATGGCTGCCTTTATGTCCTCGGGGACCGCGTTTGGGACGGTCGCTACGACCTCTTCGGTGGCCGGATTGATCACGTCAAACGTTTCGGACGCCGCCCCGTTTGTCCATTCCCCGCCGATATAGTTTTGATACGCTCCGAGCTCCATGCCACCGTCACTCCCTCATGTGATCACATGCAGACGATGAGACGGGAGGCCTCACCACGATCCAGTCGATCAAACCCGTCGTTGATGTCCTCCAGAAATAGGCAGTCCGTCAACAACTGGTCCACAGGCAGCCGCCCCTGTTTATATAGCTCAATATAACGTGGGATGTCCCTGCTTGGTATGCAGCTGCCCACATAGGATCCTTTCAGCGTTCGCTCCTCCGCCGTGAGCACCACCTGCGGGAAAGAAAACTGGTGATCCGGGTGTGGCAGGCCGGTCGTGACCGTGGTTCCACCCCGGCGCGTGACGGCGAAGGCCGTGTTCATCGCCGGTACGGCACCAGCGGTCTCGAACGCATATTCCACCCCGCCCCCCGTTGCCTCACGGATACGGCGGACGACGTCCGGATCGCGCGCGTCAAAGGTGTCCGTGGCGCCAAGCTTCTCGGCCAGCGACAGCTTATCGGAGTTGATGTCGATCGCGACGATCCGTCTCGCCCCGGCGACCCGGGCGCCGAGAAGGGCGCTGAGCCCCACGCCACCCAGCCCGACGATGGCGACGCTAGCCCCCACAGGCACGCAAGCGGTATTGACGACCGCACCAACGCCGGTGATGACAGCGCAACCAAACACCGCCACTTTCTCGAATGGCAGGTCGGGGTCCACTTTCACCAGCGAATTGCGGTCGATGACCGCGTACTCGCTGAATCCCGACACCCCCAGGTGGTGGTGGATGATCAGCTCGTTCTTACGCAGCCGGTGAGCTCCGGATAACAGCGTGCCGGCTGTGTTGGCCGCTGCACCAGGTTCGCAGAGGGCAGGGCGCCCCTCCTTGCAGGGCGGACACTGGCCGCAGCTGGGGACAAAGGCACAGACGACGTGGTCTCCCGGTTGTAGGTCCTGCACACCAGGTCCCACCTCGACGACTTCGCCCGCCGCCTCGTGGCCGAGAGCCATCGGCGTGGGCCGCGGACGGGATCCATTGATCACCGAGAGGTCCGAGTGGCAAAGGCCGGTGGCGCGAATACGCACCAAGACCTCCCCCGGTCCGGGCGGATCGAGATCCAAGGTCTCAATTTTCAGTGGCTCGCTCTTTGCGTATGGTGAGGGCAGTCCCAATTCATACAGGACAGCCGCCTTGGTTTTCATACTGCATCCCTCTCTCCTGAGATGTGTACACAAGCACGGTTAGCCCGTAAGATTACCTACTCGTAGTATCCCTCATCCGACTTGCGGAAGGTCTGGAACTGTTCCGCGTCGTGCCCAAACCATACCTCCGCATTCTTCTCGCGGGCAATCCTGCGGATGAGTTCCACCGTTTGGACGAATCCGACCGAATCGTAGATGATGCCGGGCGGCTTGACGGGCGGGCCGTAGCTTTCTTTGGTGTAGATGGCGTCGGAGGAAAGAATGATGTTGCCCTTTTCGGGAAGCTCTACGTACAGGCCGAGCATACCCCAGGCGTGGCCGCTGCCGAAGTTCAGCACCCTCACCCCTTTCGCCAACAGGACGTTATCCTCGTGCCGCTTGATGGTACGCCACTGGAGGTTGTTACGAATCCACGCATCGATGTCCGCCCAGATGTACGCCCCGGCCTTCTGGTTGCGCGCGTAGACCTCAAGTGCCCCGTGAAACTCATCCTCGTGCACGATGATGGTCGCGTTCGTGAACATTTCCAGGCATCCGGCGTGGTCCAGGTGCAAGTGAGAAGCAATGACGTAGCGGATGTCCTCCGGGCGGATCTTGAGTTGTTCGAGACGGTTGTGCAGGTAGCACTCTTCACCCGCCGTCCACGGGAACTGCGACTGTGTCACCTCGGCCCAGCGTCCTTCGGGCCCCATCGAATTCGGGTTGCAGGATGTGTCAAACAGAATCTTACCTTCTGGGTGATCAATGAGGACCGTGTAGATGGGAAACTCCACCATCTCGTTCGGCACGTTCGGGTTTTGGACTGTCGCTGGATTATGCATGGCAATCATCCAGTTTTTGTCCATCCTCATCCGCCCGTTTTCCATGACATACAACTTTGGACGTGCGTTCAAGATGTTCACGGTTATCATCTCCCGTCGTGAAATGGGGCATGTTGCCCAATTACAAAATCACAGCAATTTTCATGCCAATGTATGGGGCCTGTGAAAAAGGGAGTGGCTTAACTCTTTTTCTTGGGCTCTCGTGCCTTTATTCTCAAGGCAACTTCAACAGTGCTCTTCGTTCACCTCGACAACTCTATCGGATGATGTGTTCCGTTTCGGCTAGTAACTCACCGTGTGTTCAGCAGGACACGTCACCTTATACGTATCAAATCTGCTTGTATCAACGATACCCACGGCTGGGCACCACAGGTCTGTGTAGACTCTAGATGCGGAGTCTGGTGAAATTCTTCACCGGCGGTACGCTCTAATTTTTGATTGTACAGGCTATTCAGTTGGTGATAGACTTCACCTATGGTGAAATCGCTCACCAAAAGGGAGGATTCAGCGATGCTCATCGTGGACGATTTCCTGAAGTCCAGATTGGCGGAAGTGATTGAATGGTTCCCGGATGGTGTCTACGTGGTGGACGGAGAGGGGTACACGCTGCTCGTCAATTCGGCCTACGAACAGCTATCCGGAGCGCGGCGGGCCGAACTGATTGGCCGGCATATGGCCGAACTGGTTGAAAGCGGATTCATAAACTGTTCTGTTTCCCTGTTGGTGCTCCAGACGAAGCGCATGGAGTCGTTGATGCAAAACCTGCGCAACGGCAAACAGGTCATCGTCACCGGCAATCCAGTGTTCAATCAACAAGGTGACGTGGAACTGGTGGTCACCAGTGTGCGGGACATTACAGAGCTTAACCGTATTACGGCGGAACTGGACAAGGCGCGCGGGCTGTCCGCCTTGAACCGCCATCGCTATCATGTCGCAGACGCGCAGGAGACCAACCTGATTGCTGAAAGTCCGATCATGAAAGACATTGTCGAGCAAATCCGGCAGGTAGCCCCCTATCCGACCAGTATCCTTTTATCCGGTCCATCCGGATGCGGCAAAGAAGTCATCGCCAACGCCATTCACCAACTGAGCAACCGGCGCAACCAGCCGTTCATCAAGGTCAACTGTGCAGCCATTCCGGAGGCGCTGCTCGAATCGGAATTGTTTGGCTATGAGGACGGGGCGTTTACCGGGGCTCGGCGAGGTGGCAAGAGTGGGTTGTTTGAACTGGCCGACAAAGGCACGATCTTGCTCGACGAAATCGGTGAAATTCCGTTCCAAGTGCAAGCTAAGCTGCTGCGGGTGCTACAGGACATGCGCGTGCAACGGGTGGGTAGCATGCAGGTGCGGTCGGTGGATGTCCGTATCATTTCAGCCACCAACCAGGACCTGCGCAGCCTGGTGGAACAGGGCCGATTGCGCGAAGATCTATACTACCGCTTGCAGGTGGTAGATATCCGCATTCCGCCGCTTCGGGAGCGGCCGGAGGATATCGAAGTGCTCATCGACTTCTTTTTTGACCATTACCGTACAACCTACCGCATTGATAAGCGCCTGCGCGCAGAAACAAAGAGCCTCTTATTCAGATATCACTGGCCTGGAAACGTGCGCGAATTGAAAAACTTAATGGAAAACCTCGTGGTGTCCGTACCGTCCCTGGTGATTGAGCCATACCATCTGCCCCCACACATACAGCGGTTGCAGTCGGACGGGCCCACCGTCCGCCCCCTGCGCGAACAGCTAAAAAGCATGGAAAGAGAGATTGTGTTGACCGCCCTTCGCCAGCACCGGACCTACCGCGCGGCCGCTCGAGCTCTCGGAATGGACCACTCGACTTTGGTGAAAAAACTAAAACAGTGGAATGTAAAACCATAACGATATCGTGTGTGAAAAGCCATTGATGAAGTCCTCAGTGTTAAATCGGCGGCCAGCAAGTGCACATAAAACGGCCATCTCGCTCTCTAGAAGCGTGCCCTTCGGTCGATCACTCAGACACGCTCCTAGTGGCAAACAAAGTGAGGAATAGGTCGATGCCCTTTACCAGAATGTGCAGGACTCCGGCTATCCAATTCGGGAAGCTCTCGCGATTCGTCCATAGGGATTGAAGGATGTCCGGATATGTGGCCCAGACGGTTATTGCCTGACACGTCGAAAGATTTACAACATATGATCTACTCCGTGACCATGCAAAAGCTGGTCGCCGACTTGCGACGGGCGTACCAAGAGAGACGGCTGGACAAGCGCCTGCGCATCTACACCCAGCCGAAGCTGCTGATCTGCGACGAAGTCGGCTACTTGCCGCTTGACGCCTTGGACGCCGCGAACTTCTTCCGGCTCGTGTCGGAGCGCTACGAGCACGGGTCGCTGATCATCACGTCCAACACCAGC
>NZ_JAILZZ010000045.1:0-25577 GCF_023512215.1 Kyrpidia sp.
AATATTAATATTTTTTTATATTAATGGCCCAAAAACCCCCCCCCCCCCCCCCCCCCGCACTATTTACATATATTTCCATATCGTGCGGCTCCGGAAAATGGTCGGAGGTTCCTCGCAAAGTAACTCGAGCCCTGGTCCCCATGAAAGTCCCTCCTGGACAATTCTTGTTTCTTATAGTTTCGTCGCCGCGGATAATATTTCCTTCAACAGCTCTCTTGCCGCCGTCCGATCAACCGCCGGAATATTGCCTGTGACTGGTCTCGACGCATGTGGTATCCTAGGCTTAAAAATCGAGCCCGTGAGCAGCGGAGGTGGGGAGGCATATGCCGGACCTTTCCGATACAATCCGGCGCCGGTATGATCGCATCGCGCCCCTGTTTGATAAGATGGATCGGATGGTGAAGGATAAATACCGGGCCGAACTCCTCGGCCAGGTTCGAGGTGAGGTGCTGGAAGTGGGCGTCGGAACCGGGGTGAATCTGCCACTTTATCCGGAAGGGCTCCACGTCACCGCTATCGATTTCAGCCCCCGCATGCTAAGATACGCAGAAGAGCGGGCAAAAAAAAGTCGGGCGAGGGTCCGCTTGCTTCACATGGACGTGCAACATCTACAATTTGAAGATGATACCTTTGACTCCGCGGTATCCACCTGTGTGTTTTGTTCCGTCCCCGACCCTGTGGCAGGCCTTCGCGAAATCCGACGGGTCCTCAAGCCGGAGGGGCGCCTGTACATGATCGAACACATGCTGAGCGACCACCTTCCCATCGCCCTCCTGCTCCATGTGCTGAATCCCCTCGTCGTCCGAATGGTGGGAGCCAACGTCAACCGCAAAACGATGGAAAATCTCCGATTGGCGGGTTTTTCTATCGATCGCGTGCGGTTTATTGGTTTTGTGGATGTTTTTCGGATGATCGTCGCCTCTCCAAACAAAGCCGATCAGGCTCATGAATAGCCATGAGCCCGTTCTGTCAACCTCGTATCCACACGAGCCTTTTTCGATGTCCCTTTTTTCCCCGAACCTTCAGCAAGAATCCCATCGGCGTGTTGAGTCCGACATGCCCATTATCTGGGTTATAACGTTCTGGACCCCTATCCGTGCCTGGAATACCTGTTCGAAGATCACAGCATGGCAAACTGCCCCGTCGGGTTCCCTGGCGGGGTTGCTTGTTGTTTTTTCGGACCGCCTTTGTCATCAATTGATGATCCAACTCCCGACTCCACTTATCAACAGAAACTTGCTCGACTAAAGAAAAAAGCGAGTCCTCGGACATATTACCTTTCTTCATGATTCCTTCTATAAATGTTCATCGATGCGCAGGGTGGCCCCTTGATTGACCGACGTTCTCACTATAGAGTAAGCGTGAAGTTGGATGTATGGACCAATTCTATACATCTTATATGATTGGAGGCAATGAAAAACTGTCCGGAATTGGGCGCTTGACGCCCGAATGCTCACGACACCAAGCAAATCCGCGAAACGGCGTCAACGGCGGCCGCACGCCGAAGGGACCAGCGCCGCCGCCCGGCGGTCACAGGAACGGTGGAACGGGCCGTCACCCTTTTTGGAGGAATCTTACCCACAGCGGCGTGTGCAAGAAAAAGTTTTTTTGCGGTTGCCCGGCAGGGACAGCGCATGATCTTGAAAGCAACAAGCATCTCAAGGCGGGGAAAACGAATGGCAACTTGGTATGATCCTTATCTGCTTCTCGGGGATCCAGTGATCGTCACCGACGCGGATCACCGAATTCTCACTGTGAACACCGCTTACGAAGAAGCAAGCGGCTATCGGCGCGAGGACATCATCGGCAAAGACGCGGGGTACATCAAATCCGGATTGACGCACCCTTCGGTATACCGGTCGATGAAAGAGTGCCTTGGAAACGCCCAAGTCTGGAAAGGCATCCTCACCAACCGCCGTCCGGACGGACGTCTCTGGAACTCTTCTTTGACCATCACACCCGTGCATCGTCCTGACGGACTCTATTATCTCGGCGTTTGTCGGGACGTTCAGGACATCACCTCACAGGACATTTCAGATTCCTACCAGCAGTTGTTTTTCCTGATCGCCGAAATTGCCGAAGCCGGGGATCCTTCGGTGGAACCCCACCTGTTCCGGGTGAGACACATTTCCACATTCTTGACCCGATGGCTGGGATGGCCGGAGATTCAGGCGACATGGGTGGGCACAGCCTCGGTCCTGCACGACGTGGGAAAACTGTACATTCCCAGGGAACTTCTGTTCAGGCCGGGTCCCTTGACCCACCAGGAACGGCGCCTGGTCGAGACACACACCACCATGGGGGCTGAACTCCTGATGCGCCTCAATGACAACATGGCCAAAATCTACGGATACAACGAAGCTTTGGTCATGGCCAAGGACATTGCCGAGTGCCACCACGAACATGTGGACGGCGGCGGCTATCCCAATGGCCTTCGGGGCGACGAAATCCCTGAAAGTGCGCGAATTGTGGCTGTCGCAGACGTGACGGACGCACTTTTGTCCCGTCGCCCGTATAAAACCCCTTGGAGCAGCTCAAGTGTCCAGGAGTACTTACGTGAAAAGCGCGGTCGGCAATTCGACCCCGCCATGGTCAATGTCCTTCTCGAGCACTGGGACGACGTCGAACAATTGTACAGTCAGAACGACAAGCGAGACAAGATATCTTCGAGTCCTATGTGAACCATCACCCGATGGTCGCATCATGAGGGGTAGAAGTTTTTCTATACCGCAGCCGCACATGCTTCGGACCGTGCATGGAAGCCAGGTCAGACGCCATCCATGCGGATCTGTCGGTTGCCACGCAAAAATACTGGCTCTGCGCCGTTTGCGGTGGGTTGAGCTGTGAATGGATTCAAGAGTTGGGATTAAGGGGAAAGCCTCCCTGCGATCGGCTTCTCCTCGTGTTTGCCATGTCTTGGATTGCTTGACCTGAGAAAAATACAGATGTATCTGCCGTCCCGGCGTCAACGCTTCGAAGGCCGTTTTCAGCACAGGCATCCTTTCCCTCAGAGAGGGAACTTTAGAAAGTTTACGCCGGAAACGCCCACCCCGAAACCTACTTTCGCACGATTGTCCGAATGAACTGACCAGGATGCATCTCGACAAGACTTTCGGGTGGATACTTTCGGCATACCTCCTCTCCTCTCTTGATGAGTTGCTGGACCATGTCATGACGCGCACGCCATGGAAGCGTTGCCATCTGTTCCTCAAAAACATCGACAATCCCCACAAAAAATTCCACGACCGTGCGCGGGGAAGTATAATGCATTTCCAAGTCGAGGCTTTGAAGATGGACAATCTCAAAGTGCGGCTCCATCGCCGATGGGACAGTATCAGGTCCGGGCAGATTGTCCTGATTCCTGGGCGTGCCTCCCGTCTTCAGCAATGGTGCAAACCACTCCAAGAAGAACTCATTCCGAGCGGGAAAATGCAATGGATGCAATGTGATCAATGACCCGCCGGGTTTTAACACCCTGGCGATCTCCCTCAACGCCTCGTCCATGTCAGTCAGGTGCAGAAAAGCGTATCCAATCACACTGTCAAACGTGTTCGCGGGAAAAGGCAGGCGTTCGGCCTTCCCATGGACGACTTCCACCCAATGGGCGTTGTAAGTTTCGCGTTTGCGCCTCACCGATGCCAACATACTTGTGGACGGATCAGTTGCGACCAGACGGCCATCGGGTCCAACCCTTTGGAACAACCCGGCCTCAAATGTCAGTGCACCGGTGCCGCAGCCCAATTCGAGCACTGCCATGCCAGGCTGAATGCCGCTGAGTTCAACCACCGTTTTCCTGTGCTCACATGCAGTTGGAGCAAGAGCTTCCATCATGGAAGCGATATCATCCACATGATTGAAATTATTGAGTCGAATCAGCCTGGACCGGGATGTGAAAAACCCGGATTCACGAAATATCCCTTCAATGTAACGCAACATTTCCTTGCCCCGAGAAGTGAGTCGCACAAGGTCGGCAGCAGTGTCGACTTCGACCGCCTCGGCAGAGACGGCGGCTTCAAGCTCCCCACTGAGCGTCTCCGTCCCCCAGGGTCTGTGCAAGTGTCCTCGGACAAAATCATTCGCTTGCATCGAGCCGTAGTACTCCAATGCTTGTAGGTCTTCATATATGACCGTCAGAAGGTAGAACGTCACAAAAACCTTTGGATCGGTTTGAGCGACAAAGTTTTCGGTTAACCTTTCTGCGACTTTTACCATTTCTTCGGCTACATTCAATTGGCCAAGCTCCAGATGACTCAAATACACCGCGGTGCTGGAAACCGTTTCTCGGTAAGCTTCCGCAACTCGGTTCCTGCTGATGGGATAACTCCCGGTAAGAGTGATCCGCCAGTCCGGACGCCAATGCAAATGCGCGAACCTCTCCGCAATCACCTCAATGTCACGCTGCAAATGGGTGGGGATTCGATTTTGTCCGTCCCCCCAAGTTAACCAAGGAGCAATGACAACGTCTTGCTTCATCATGTTTTTTGCGAAGTCGACAAATACATCCGAATTCTCCATGCCCCTCACCCCTATCATGTAAATGTCTTCGACAAAACGTGTCTCATTCCCCCCCATCCTCTCTCAGGGAACACCGCTCTGACATTTGAATGAGAAATGAGCCTGGCTATCGGTTCCGGTAGACCTTATCGGCCAACACAGCCTCCGGATAGCAGCTGTACCGGTCTCGATAGGCTTCGACCGCGGCCTGCAAGGTATGGCCTTCATGGAACCCGTCCCACCCGAGTTGTTCGATCCGTGCGTACCCATCCACCAGGCGATCACCACTTCTGCGCGATTCATCTCGCGTTCACTTCGTGAAGCGCATGTGGAAAGCGAACGCGAGTCGAGCCCGGTCGGATTCCGCCCACTCATGCAGACCAAACCCATGCAAAAGCCGGGAACATCGTCTCATTTCGGCTTAATCGAAACCCAACCTTGAAAAGTCCGTCCTTCGACTATCCTATTCTCCTCAGGCACATTTCTTCTCACACACAGGTTCAAAATTTGTACTCTCCATCAACTCAGGAAACTGTGTCCACAAGCTCGAGAAGGTTCCGTACAACGTAATCTGGCCGCACTCCCAACTCTTCATGCGGTTTACCTTGTCGATTGACCCATGCGACAGTGAATCCAAATGCTTTTCCCCCGGCTACATCCCAACCGTTCGACGAGACAAACAGAATTTGCTCTTTGACTACCCCTAATGTCGAAACCGCCAATTCATACACCCGTGGATCCGGTTTGTACGTTTGCAACTCGTCAACACTGAGAATATCGTTAAAATACGTCCGAAGTCCAGTATTCCGAACCACGGTTTCGAGCATGTTCGTAGTCCCATTCGACAAAATCGCCAACTTGTATGGCTGAAAAGCCTTAAGAGCCTGTGGCACTTCGGAATAATGTTCGAGTCGAAGGTAGACATTCAATAGCCTTTCAACAATGGTATTGTCGAACTTCAACTTCAGTTGATGGAGCGTATACTTCAATGCATCTCGATTAACTTCTTCGAAGTTTGCGTACTGACGCATCAAGGCACGCAGCCAAGTGTATTCAAGCTGTTTCTGTCGCCAAATTTGGCTGATTTGCTCACCGTATCCAGGAAAGGAATCCTCGCATGCATCTACCACGGAATGCACATCAAACAACGTACCATAGGCGTCGAATACAACTGCTTCGATCACCCGAATCCCTCCTTAAGACACTGTGTCGTTGCTAATGTTACCATATTTTTACATTCAACGTCGATGATAGTGTTCCATCATCCAGCGCAGCACGACAGCTTGGACACGTCTTTGTCGAACGTGAGGGCCGCCAGTTTGAGTCCCTCTGCCGTGGTGAGATACGGTGCCATGGTGTTCCGCAGATCCTCAATGGTCAGGCCAAACTTTACAGCAAGAACCGCCGAATAGATGACTTCACCAGCGTTTTCTGCCACGACATGCGCACCGAGAATCTTCCCCGCGTTCGCATCCGCCACAAGTTTGAACACACCTGTTGTCTCGCGATTGACAAGCGCCCTTGGAACGGCATTCAGAGGCAATACCGATGTAATCACCTCGTATCCAGCAGACCTGGCCTGCTCTTCCGTGAGCCCGACTGTCGCGATGGCCGGATTCGTAAACGTCACAGCCGGGACAACAGTCAGATCGACTTGATGACTGCCGCCACCAACCGCATTTTCGGCTGCCACCCATCCCTCATACGCCGCCACGTAGACAAATTGCGGTCCCATTGTGACGTCGCCAGCAGCGTAGATGCGGGGATTGGTCGTCCGCAGGTATTCGTCCACGAGAACCTCGCCACGGTTGCCGACCTTCACGTTTGCAGCCTCGAGATTGAGTGCATCCGTGTTGGGAGTGCGTCCCGCGGCAACAAGAAGCTGCTCGGCCTCAATGATCCGCTCCTTCCCTTCCACCGTAATGTGGACTCGCTTGATGTCGCCCTCCTGCTCAACGCGTTGGAACAAGGCGCCCGGGATCAGTTGAATGCCTTGTTCAGTCAAAGCCTGTGTGACAGCTTCCGAAATTTCGGGATCGAAATGTTTGAGGATCCGATTGCTTCGCTGGACAAGCGTCACTTCGGTGCCAAGGTTATGGAAAAGCTGGCCCAGCTCCATTGCGATATAGCCGGAACCGATCACCGCAAGACGTTTTGGCACTTCCTGAAGCTCCAGTGCCGTGGTGCTTGTGAGATAGTCCACGTCTTTGAGTCCCGGAATATCCGGAACTGCCGGCGAAGCTCCTGTGGCAATAAGAAAGTTCCGGGCCGTGATCGGTCGCCCACCCACTTCTACCGTCCCTTCATTCACGAATCGGGCCTCTCCCCGGATGAGTTCAAAACCATAATCATCGATTAGATCAATATACTTGTGCTGGCGCAGTTCCTCGACGAGCTCGTTCTTCTGAGCGATCAATGCCTTCAAGTCCACTGGCCCGGCGTATGTTTGCAGTCCGGCAAATGAATGCTTTCCTGCCAGACGTTTGATCTCTCCAGCGCGCAGCAGGGTTTTCGACGGCACGCAACCGATGTTCACGCAGGTTCCACCAATGGTGCCGCGTTCGATCATGCCCACCTTCGCACCGCGAGAAACGGCTTGGATCGCTGCCGAGAATGCGGCACCACCGGATCCGATGATAAGAAGATCATACTCGTCGCCACCGGTCCCATCGAGTTCCGAACCGCTTGCCATACGATTGAGAATCTCTGCGTCACCGGGTTCATAACCGATGTCGGTTACTGCTCGTTTTGCCGCCTCAATACCGGGCGCATCATCAACCTCAAATATCGCCTCTCCACGGCAAAAGTTGACGGATATCCTCTCAGCCCCAGCACTATCCAGGGCTTTGTGCACGTGTTCCGCGCAACCTGTACAAGTCATTCCTCGCACAGCAAGTCGTACCCGCAATTTATCACTCACGAATTCGGAACCCCTCTCTGTCGCAAAACTATGGAATCCAACTGACACACGGCAACCAGTAAAAAACCAGATAGATACCCGTAGCCAGAGTAATGAAGCAACTGGAGTTGTCCCGGGTTTCGTGGAAATTTGAAGGTGGCGGTCTCCTGAGCCCGTTTGGTATAACGGGATTGGGAACAACAAAGAAAGGAGAGCGCCACCTACAAGATCAAGAGTACACCAGATTGTCCTGAAAAACCAGAAGCAATTTTCCAGACTCGATGCTTCCGAGCATTTGGCCATTCAGCTATCCCCGTTGGATTGTGATGGAATCGACCAAAGAAGGGCTGATGGCTTTGGCGGTGCAAACGGGACTTCGAGTCATTCAGAAACAGAGAGACTGGGGCAAGCGGCAACTGCGGGAGGCCTGGCGTCAGGATACCGAGAAAGAGGGGGCTGGCGGCCCTGCGGCGATTGGCGGCGCAGCTTGAGAAGGCGCATCCAGGGGCTGCAACCAGCATGCGGAAAGAATGGAAGAGACCGTGACCGTGATCCGAGTGCGATTGAATCGGCACATGAATAGGTGCGCATGGGGAGTCGGTACGTGAAGCGCAGGCAGAATGGGGAACAGGTGCTGCGTTGGGCTGCCGCTGGTTTTCTCGAGGCGGAATTGAAGAAAAAAGCCGCCACGAAAATCTACGAGGAGCGGGACAAGGCCCCGGCAATAATCGAGTGGACTATGGCCTTGTATTTGAGCCAACGTCAAGTTAATATGGTAGCGAACAACTATAACTAGGGAGAATAGGCATTACCAAGCAGAACGGGGGAGCACTATGGAATGGTTGCTTATTATTGTAATAGGTCTACAAATCATTCAAATACAAATGTTACGAAAGTATCTTATGAGTATCGAAAAGTTCCTACGTGATATCCATAGCAAACCCTGAGACGAATGCTAAAATTCTGCGGATCGCTGGCTGTTGGGTTGGTATTGACTCTCACACTCTGGTTGTTGCGGCCAAGTGTGGGAGGTTTTTTGTCGAAAAAACGTTCATGACACGCTTCAATATGAAGGCCCATTTTTCGCATATCAAAGGCAATTTATCATGAATGAGGCATCGGCTTCTAGTCACACCTCCGGAGGTTAGGTGATATACTACAACCTAACTACCCAATTAGAACTAAAAATGTGAAGAAGCCGATATTATGCAGAAGATCACAAAGCTTGTAGGTCTCGACGCATTCAGCTTCACAGCCACCCCTCACGGAGCCGTTGCCGCGAACTCGTCCTCGCTCGGGTAGGGTTCCGCGTCCACTTTCCGGGCGTGCTCTGCCAATGGCTCGACGGTCAATCCCCGTTGTTTCCACGACACCACCGCTTCGGCCAGGCGGTACGCCGACTCGTGCTCCAGGATGGTGACAAGAAACCTTTCGTATTCACGAATCCATTCCATGGCTTGTTGAAAAGCAACCGAGGGGTGCATTTTGACCATGCACTCAGCGATATAGGTTTCGGCTCCCATAGATTTTCACCCCTCTTCCGGGCCGAAATATTCGATCTTTTCTATCTGTAGTATAGCACGGGCTAGTTCCGGATTGCAAAAGGCGATTTGCGTTCCCAGTTGTGCCTCAGTCAACCGTCGGCCATCCTGGGTGCTAGTGATAAAAGCACGAATTTTTCAACGCTCCCTTCCATGGACTTGTACTGTCGTTCTTTGAATCTCCTGAACCACGTTGCAACCGAATTGTCCGCAAGAGGTCCAACCACAATGTCCGCATGCCTGTTCTGGTACAGATCCTCGCACAATTCCAGCCGATGGTATAACACATATCTGGCCCATTCTGCCCCACGCTCTTGAAAGCACCCGACGCCTTGGAGAGTGCTTTCGGATCTACTCGCAACGCCAAAACAGCCCCCATACCAGCAAACAAATCAGTCCATTGCGAATCGTTTGGTCCGCCGCTTCTTTGATTGTTCCATGATGCAGCCTGCTCGGAATGGAAAACAAACGAATCATCCCCCTCTCTCCAACAGAGAGCGAGTTATACCCCTATCGGTTAAGATTTTTTTGCGTCGGTTGAAATGGCATCTATTCGCCAAAATACGGATATTAAAGGAACTCGCTCCGCCGGGCCTTGCACCAGAGCCTCTGACGAGGTGGGAGCTCGTCAGAAGCCAGGCATTAAAACATCAATGCCTACGACCAACCCGACGATGCTCAGGACCACCGAGAGGAACGCCAGTACAACCATGACCAGGCGATATTCACGAGGTTCGATAGCTTAGCCTCCTTTCGGGAAACTTCCCGGCGGAGGCGAGCGTTTTTCTAATCCACCATCACCATTCTACCATACATCGCCCTTTTCCTGATAATCGGGAGAGGGCGATTGTTTTTGCCTCTTCACAACTCCACCGCCTCGCCCATCACGACAGCCCGAATCTCCGGGCGCAAGGAATCCTCGGCCACCACATGCGCCGGACATCCGAGCAAGTCCCCAAGGTCCTCCTGAAGGCCCGCCAAATCAAATAACGACACGTCCTTCTCGAACCGTACCAAAAAATCCACGCCGCTGAACTCGTCCACCTCGCCCCGGACCACCGAGCCGAACACCCGGACGTCCGCGGCGATATTGCCGCGCTATAGCGAGAACTTCCGGTTTCAGTTCACGCAGCCGTTCCAGAGTCACCTTGCGGTGCGGCAAGCCATCGTCCGCCACGTCATCCCCCGCCATCAAGGCTTCGCAAAACCGCTTCACCTTAAGCAAGTCCTTTATAGGCAACCGGTCCACAAGCGCATGTAACTCGGCCCGAGCTGTCTGCATTGGTTAGCACCTCCCAAGCAGTTGTGTAAGCATTCTGCTGACTTACGCTCGCCCAACAGCACTTTGGAGCGTCGCGGGATTTTCAAATTGATTCAATTTGCAAAACGGTGTATCATTCCATTCACAGGTGGTCCCATGCGCAAAATTCAACGAGCTATCCAGTTCGATCCCGACGTTCTCGTCTTTGACGCGGAATTCATCAGCGCAAAATTCGCGATCCCGCACGAGCCTTGAAGCGCGACTCTTGGGACTATTTTAGTCCCGAGTGGAAGAGAGGGATCATGGACAAATGGAAACGGGAAATCAAAACCTTTCATGAACAAATCTGGATTTGCCAGATGGAAATCCAACGCCGACAGCGAAAGAAGCCAGATTGATCTTACAGCAGTGGATCTCCGATCTGCTGGAAGAAGCCCGGCACCACCGCGACGTGGCCAGGCGGCATCCCGAGGACAAGTTCGAGTCTGGAATCGCGTTCGCGTACTACGACATCCTAACCAGGTCGAAAAACGCTGCCATCAGACTGGACTTCGATCCGAAGACCGTGGGTCTTGAAATCGACTTGGACCGCGAGTTTTTGCCCTGACGAGGCTCAGGATTGCACGCGCCTCCCACCCGGAAAGCGGTCGTTTTTGTCAAGTGTCGGTACAGTAATCGCTTCACAGGATAGCCGTCGGTACAATTGTCACGCAAATGTCGGTGAGAAAAACACCGCCAAATAAGCTCAGCGCTTACACCACAGCCGTCAAAATAGAGATGCTTCATTCTTGTAATTGGAGGGAGGAACTGCGAACTTATGTATTTTGAGGAGTTTTTCGTTGGCCAGCACTTCAAGCTAAATCCCATCATCTTAACCTCACAGGAAATCTACGAATTCGCTCATCGCTATGACCCGCAGCCCATACATATTGATCCTGAGTTTGCGAAAAATGGGATTTTCAAAGGGATCATCGCCTCCGGATTTCACACGTTGAGTATGGTTTGGAGTGAGTGGATCCGAACCAATCGATTCGGAACAGAAATCATCGGCGGTACCGGGCTGGACTTTGTACAGTGGACAGCGCCAGTTCGACCAGGCGATACGTTATACGCGGACGTTGAAGTAACCGAGACATTACCTTCATCCAAAGGAAATAGAGGATTGGTTGCCCTTAAATTTACTGTTACGAATCAAAAGGATGAAACTGTTCTTGTGACGCAGGGACGAGTCTATCTGAAGCGCAAGGGTGATTAACAGGTGATCACCCGAAAAGGTCTTTGACCACTTGGGCATTCATTGCCTGGCGCAGTATCCACAACGCCCTTCCCCTGACGTCCTTGGCGGTTCCCTACTCGATCGCTACACAAGCGATGCTCCGGGTATAATGGCCCCAAGAAACTGGACATCGAGTAGGAGGGGGCGGCCAGCCCCCGTCCTCTCACACCGCCGAACTTGCAGGTCCGCATCCGGAGGTTCACCAAGCTTGACGGAGCCTTCGGTAACGTTCGGTTAAACTCATCAAGCCTTGGGCTGCCGGTAGGCGTTGCCCAGGGCCCTGTTTATCGGCCCGTGTGCCATTCGCCATGGCCCTTTGCGGGCGTTGGCGAATGGGTGCACCACCCACTCCGGCAATCCCAGTGCACAGTTCACGATATCGCGTCCGTACCCGGTTCCACTGTTTCCAGAGACACATCCGCAGCCTCCGCCGTATCCATCCTTCGATTTCTTCGAAGGTGCTCGGCGTTTCCGCCAGGGCAAAGTACCCCATCCAGCCGCCCAGATACGTGTTCAGCCGTCGGATTCGTTCCTCCATGGCGATCGGTGTGTTCCTCGCCGTGAGGGCTCGTATGAGGTTCTTGTTCATCGGGCCGAGGGTTTGCCTCCAGCTTCCTTCGCATGCCACCTCGCGATGGACACTCTTGCTCTTAGCTAACGGTGTGTCGCCAAGCCCCGTTCGGGACTTCCACCATAGAGACACCGCCCATGCCGGGCGTACCAATAAACCGGGCACCCGCCTGAGATGCCCGGTCAATTCTTCCAGGGACGTCACGTTTTCCTCAAAACTCCAGTGGCTCCGGCGCCGGCGACTGGCGAACAGGAAGTTCCTGCTGGGCGAGCCTCTCCAGCGCCCAGTCCGTGACCCTGTCGAGTGTGGTCCACCACACGCCGGGGTACTGACGGATGTGCCGGATGATCCGCTCCACGACAGCCATGTACGCCCAGCGGCCGCTGATGAACGGGTGGAGTGTCAGAACGTAGCACCCACCAGAGGCGTAGTAGCCGTCGAATTCAGTGCTCCAGAGGCGAAACACCGCGTCAGGATCGGCAATGGCCTTGTCCCGGTTGGCGCGGGAGTGGCTCCAGTGCTCGGCGTCATCGAGCAGCCAGTGGATGGGGATCTCGATGAGTTGCCCGGCGGGCGTCTCAAGCGCATAGGGTTTCTCGTCGTCCATCAGACTGGAGTCGGACAGGACGCCGTGGCGCACGAGAAGTTCGGGGGTCCAGCGGTTGAGCTCCCACGACGGGGCGCGGAAGATACGGGGTACGGAGCCGGTGAGCTCGCGAAAGATCTGCTGCGAGTGAACGAGGATTTCCTCCTCTTCCTCTAGCGTCAGCACTTCCAGACTGTGATGCAGGTGGCCGTGCAGACCGAGAGCATGCCCGTCCTTCTGGACCGCCTCGACGACGTCGGGGTGAAGCTTGGCGGTGTAAGTCGGGATGTAGAACGTGCCGGGGATGTCGTATTTGCGAAGTAGGTCAAGCACCTTCCAGATGCCCACCTGCGGACCGTACAGTCTCTGGTGCAGTTCGCTCAGCTGATTGCGGGCCCGGTCCGGAAACCGGACGTATTGCGCGGACTCCCCGTCCACATCCCAACTCAGGCAAACCGCCACGCGTGCTCCGTTGGGCCATGGTGCTGACATCTTTCTCATCCTCCTCGAGTTTTTGGGGTTGGGGCCTGACCGCAGCGAAGCCCTTCAAACTTTAGCACATCGCGCTCAAGCGTGCGCCTCCGGCAACTCGAACTCTCCCGCCGCGCTGCCACCGTCGACGACGAGGGTGGCGCCGGTGATGTAGGCGGCGTGATCAGAACACAGGTACAGGACGGCCGCACCCACGTCATCAGCGTTCGACGGGCGGCCAAGCGGGATCCGGCGCAACATCGTTGCGATATATTCGTCGGACAGCGCGTTCACCTCGCTACCCGGCGCAAGGCCGGGGCTCCCCGCGTTGACACGGATGCCCAGCGGTGCGAGCTCGAGGGCAAAAGCCCGCGTCAACATCGCCAGTCCTGCCTTGGAGACTGCGTAAGGGCCGCCGCCTGGCCGAGGGCGGTGCGCGGATTTGGAGACGATGTTCACGAAACATCCAGTCACCTGCCGCGCTTGCATCAGGCGCGCAAAGGCTTGCGTAAGGAGAAACGGCGCGGTCAGGTTGACGGCCATCACCTCCGACCACTCCGCTGCGTCCACATCGAGCAGCCGCCGGCTCGGGTAGATGCCGGCGTTGTTGATCACGATGTCCGGCGCGCCCCACTGCCTCTCCACCGCCGCCCTTCACAACCACTTCGGATTCAGTTCAGCTCCTCACGGTAACGATCCTTGAGACCGAGCAACACGAGGAACGTGATGACGGCGCAAATGACCACGTACCAAGTCGGAGACAGCTTGTTGCCCGAAACTGAGATCAGGTAGGTCGCGATGAACGGCGCCGTGCCGCCGAAAAGCGCCACACCGATGTTGTAGCCGACGGACAGGGAGCTGTTGCGCACCCGCGTTGGGAAGATCTCCGCCAGCGCGGCCGGACCGGGAGCAGCGAAGAACGACTCGAATAGCGCGAGGATCAACTGCGGCAGAAGGATCATGAAGAAGCTGCCGCGGTTGATGAGCAGGAACATCGGATACGACAGGATGGCGAATCCCGCACACGAGAGCAGAAGCAGCGGCTTACGCCCAATTTTGTCGGACAGGGCACCGACGAAAGGAATGAGCAGGATGAAGAACGTTAGGATGATAACGTTCGACAGCATCGCGGCCCCGAACGACATGTGAACGACCGTCTTGACGTACGTCGGCAGATAGGTGAACGTGATGTAATAAGACACGGTCCAGGAGATGGTGAAGCCGATGGCCTGCAGGACCTGCAGCGGGTGCTTGGTCACCATTTCCTTCAGCGGCTGTTTGGCGACGTTCTCCATCTGCTCCGCCTGGATGAACTTCGGCGTATCCTCCATCTTCATCCGCAGGTACAGACCCACCAAACCGAGCACGATGCCAATGAGGAACGCCACGCGCCACCCCCACGACTCCAGTGCAGTCGCCGGCAAGGAGAGGATGAGCAACGTGGACACGAGCGATCCCGACAACAACCCCGCCCCGGTGCTAAATTGCTGCCAACTGCCGTAAAATCCGCGGCGGTTGCGCGGCGCGTACTCGACCAGGAACGATGTCGAACTTCCCCACTCGGCGCCAGCCGAGAAGCCCTGGATCAGGCGCGCGATAACGAGCAGAATGGGTGCAGCCACGCCAATCTGTTCATAGGTCGGGATGACGCCAATCACGAACGTGCCGATGGCCATGAGGATGACGGCGAGGGCCAGCGCCTTGCGGCGACCCACGCGGTCACCGTACGGCCCGAACACCAGCGAACCCAGCGGCCGCATCACGAAGCCGAGCGCGAACACCAAAAACGTTGAAAGAAGCGACGCGACAGGGTCCTGGGATGGGAAAAAATGTTTGGAAATCACTGACGCGAAAAATCCGTAGATGGACCAGTCGTACCATTCCATGACGTTGCCGATGGAGCCGGCGATGATGGCCTTGCGCACCGCTCTCCCCTGCTGCAACGGGACATCTCCCGCGTTTACGCCCAGCACGGTTGACATCTTTCAGCCTGCCTCCTTCGTGTATCGTTTGAGTTCCTCCAAGTTGATCAAGGACAGTGGCCGCTGACCGGTTTCTGCCGCGCGGATCATATCGAGCAGCCGTTCAACCGCATCTCGTGTCGAGCCGGCGACCTTCCTGAATCACCGGCCCCAGATGCCACGGGACTTCCGTCTTCCCCCCGCGGACCGTCAAGCTCGCCGATGAAAAGGCTCCCCATGCCGCCGTATTCCACCACGCCCGGTTCGAAGCAATCCGCAAACAGGTTGACGAACGCGCCCACCGTGCGCTCCGGCTCGACGTAACGGGCGATGACGTCCTCGCACAGGCCGTTTTGCAGCAAGACCACGCAGGCCGTCTCCGGTAGACGATGGGAGAACGGGGCCACCGCATCCTCCGTATGCTGCGCCTTCACCGCGAGCAGCACCGCGTCCACGTCGTCCAGCGGCGTGGCCTCCGCCGCGAACGCGTCACTGGAGAGCGCATCCACGGGGATGTTAAACGTCTCCGACGCAGTACGGATGGAGAGACCCTGCTCCCGCAGCGCCCGCACGTGATCCGGATCCTTATCCACAAACAGCACCCGTTGTTCGGCCCGGGACAGATAGCCGCCGATCACGCCGCCAATCGCACCTGCACCCACCACGAGGAAGTTCATTCGCTCGCTCCCTCCTCCTGCCGCCGCGCATTCGTCAGTACGTCGGACCATTCGTCCGCCAGGCGGATGGCCTCCTTGAGCGTGTGGCATACCTCGTTCGAGCGACGGCGCAGCGCCGTTTGCAGCGCCCTGTGGCGGAGCGTGCCCGGCGCTTCGGCCGCCAGCCGATCGATGTCCGCCAGCTTCGGCAAGGGCGACTGAGACAGGGCGAGGTCGTGATCGAACGGGCTGCCCTTCACGTAGTTGAGCGGCACAAGCAGGCGGCACATCCGCATGATCAGGCGGTTGCAGGTTTCGCGCGCGGCGGGGTCTTGCAGGTCCGGCATCTGTGCATCGATAGCCCGCAGCCGCTGTGTCAATTCGCGCGCACGGCGGATAGCCTCCGACAAATCCAGGTGTTCCCCGGCGCGGCTCTGCCAGCGCATCAGCGCGGACTCGACATCCAACGCCGCCTTTGAGCAGGTGATGGGCAGCAACGGATCGGTCAAAAAGCGCCAGATCACCAGCAGATAGATCTGCGTATCGCGCACGAGCAGATCCGGGTCAATCTTGTCCAGGGTGTCTTCCGTCGTGTGCCACCACCAACCGAAACCGCCCGTGTTGCCGCCGCCGAAGAGCTCAGCGAAGGCGCGCGCGGCGGGATCATCGGAGGCTGGTTGCTCCGACAGGCCCATGAACAGCGAGGGGACGCCGGGACCCCAGAACGACTGATCGCCGGATCGACCGTAGCGGGTGCCAACGAAGGACTGACCGGTGAGCGCCTCGATAACCTCGGCCGCCAGCGGCTTCGTTTCGGCCATCGCGTTTGCCTCGCTCAGCACGGTGGCGCCACGGCCGCCCACGGAATCGACGTTGATGTGTACCATGCAGTGCTCATGCAGCTCCTCCCAATGCGTATCGCAGTACCACGCGGATCCCGCATAACGGCCGTGGGAGTGCCCGGACCAGAAGGCGAGCCGAAGTGATCTGCGCAACTCGTACCGATGCGCCGCAACCACCCGCGCAACCTCCACCATGAGTGCGTTAGCGCTGGCGTTGTCCATCGCCCCGTAGTGCCACGAGTCGATATGGCCACTGAACAGGACAAAGTCCTCCGGCGTCTCGCGGCCGTTAATTTCCGCGGTGAGCACGGGGATGGGCCGAATGCCCGTGTCCACAACGGTCGTCATGACGCATTCCGCCGTACCGCCGCGCATCAGCTCGCGAATCCGCTCTCCCCCGTGCCGCGTCACCGATACCACCGGAATCGTCGGCAGTCTGTCCAGCGTCTCCGGCGTGGGATGGCCCCAGACGGGCGAGACAATCATCTCGTACGTCAAGTCCCCATTGACAAACACCATGCCCGCTGCGCCGCATTCCATCGCACGCACCACGAGGCCCGGCACCGCCAACCCGTCGGTCAACCCGACGCGCCCGGCAAGGATGTCTGCGGACCAGCGGTCGGGCGGCAACGGGGCGAGATCAACCAGGGATGCCTGAAGGTCCTGCACCGACGCGCTCATCGAGTGCGTGATACAGTCCACGGCTTCCCCGTTCACCTCGAGCGACGCGCGGATCGGCAGGCTGATGTACGCATCCGTTGACATCCGCTTCGTCGTAAAGCCCAGCCGCTCCAATTCGGCTTGCACCTCATCGAAGGCCCTGGCCTCCTCCGCTGATCCGGACAGCCGCACCTCGCGGACCAAACGCCGGTTCCACTCGACGAGCCGGACCCGGTCAACGGCGGCGATGAGCTCACGCTCTGATTTGTCGATAGATCTCACCGGCATCGCCTCCTTTGAAGCCTCAGATTCTGTCCAACACGCTCTGCATCTGCAGTTGAAAGGACGGGAACGTCTGGCCCGCGGTGTAACCCCCGTCGACAAACAGCGCCTGGCCCGTCACGTAGCCGCAGACCGCGTCGTCCGCCAGCATCCGTACCACATTCGCGATCTCGCCCGGCTCCGCCGCCCGCTGCATCGGTACCTTGGCGACCTTTTCCACATGCTCCTGCGTGAGCACGGGCGTGACGAGGCTGGCGAGTAGCGTGTCGGTCTCGACGAGGCCCGGACATACGGCGTTGACACGAATCCGGTACGGTGCCCACTCAAGCGCAAGCACTCGCGTGAGCATCACCAATCCGGCCTTGGACGCCGCGTAGTGCGCCACGCCGGGGCGCGCCGTGTGAGCCGCGGTGGAGGCGATGTTCACGATGGACCCCGTGATATTCGCCTGGATCATTCGCCCGGCCAGCTCACGGCAGAGGAGAAACGGCACCTTCAGGTTCAGGTCCAGCACCGCATCCCAGGCGCTCTCATCTATCACGAGGGCGGGGCTCGACGGATAGATGCCGGCACAGTTGACGAGGATGTGAACGGGCCCTTGCTGCCACAGGTCCTCCACCAAATGAGGAAGACGGTCAGTCTGATAGAGATCGAAGGCCACATCCGTGATATCAGATTCGGCTTCCTCCTGGACGCGCCTGTCCACGCTCGTCACGTCAGCACCCGCTGCCGCGAACGTTCGCGCGATGGCCCGCCCGATACCGCCATTGCCCCCGGTCACCAGCACGCGCTTGCCTTCGAGTGCCATTGCATCTTCACCCCCTTGAGTGTCTGTCACATGCGCGGCTCCAATTGCACGCCGGTATCCTGATCACGCTAGCAAGAGAAATGCCAAAGAGCCACGTTGCTGCGAAAAATAGAAATGGAGCGGTTTGTGGCTGGCAGACGTTCTGTCGAAGCTACCCACCGCACAGCTGTGTGGAGGATCACGGCTGAGCTCCAAAGTTTAGGTTTCATTTTGGGTTTTCTTTTGGGTTGATTCAGGCGATTAGGAACGTCTCCAGCCGCCGACCCGTCATCATCAGTACGGTCATCCTTGGTGACCGCGGCGTCATGAGGGCATGACACAATGGTTGGCACTCTTCTTGCTAGCCATTCTCTGCGTGGAGTCCAATGCGAGGAGTGGTCAGAGGGTGTCCGACATCCATGAATACCTGCAATCCCAGCAGCAACGGATGATATCTTGCATCGAAGCGCTCGTCCGCACGGAGTCCCCCACTTATGATAAGCAGCGCGTCGATGCGTGCGGCAAGGTCCTGGCCGAACAGTTCCGGGAGCACCTCGGCATTACACCGGAGGTGTACCGGCAGGATCAGGTTGGCAATCACATGAAATTCACTTTTGGCAAAGGTGAGGAGCAGGTGCTCATCGTGGGCCATTTCGATACTGTGTGGGAACCGGGGCGGCTGGCTTACCGTGTGGAAGAGAACAGGATCTACGGACCCGGCATCCTCGACATGAAGGCCGGACTGGTGCAGGCTCTGTGGGCCGCAAAAGCCCTGCGTGAGCTGGGGCTGCCGGTGAACAAGCGGATCGTCTTCCTCTGCAATTCGGACGAGGAGGTCGGCAGCATCACGTCACGCGCGCTCATCGAAGAGGAGGCGAAAAGGAGCAAGGCGGTGTTTGTCGTGGAGGCCGCCCAGGCGGTGACCGGTGCATTGAAGACCGCGCGCAAAGGTGTATCCATCTACAAAGTCCGCGTCCGCGGGCGCGCTGCACACGCGGGCAATCACCACGAGGACGGCATCAGCGCTGTACGCGAGCTGGCGCGGTTGGTGGAGTATTTGGAGAGTCTGACGGATTACGATCGCGGTACCACGGTCAACGTCGGCGTCGTGCACGGCGGCACCCGCAGCAACGTGGTTCCCGAGGGGGCCGAGGCCGACGTGGACGTCCGCACCGTGACGTGGGATGAAGCGGACAGAATCCATCGCATCATGGAAGACCTAAAGCCGAGCCGCCCTGGCCTGAGCGTCACCGTCAGCGGAGGAATCAACCGCCCGCCGATGGAACGCACGGAAAAAACCGGGCAACTGTTCCGTCTGGCTCAGGACATCGCTCGCGAACTCGGTTTGCCGCTGCAGGAGGCGATGGTCGGCGGAGGCAGTGACGGTAACTTCACCGCCGCGGTCGGCGCGCCGACACTCGACGGTCTCGGCGCCGTGGGAGACGGGCCGCATGCCGAACACGAGCACATCCTCATCCCCTATATCACGCAGCGCGCGGCCCTGCTTGCGCATCTGCTCGAACGCGTTTGACTTTCCCACACGTCACCGGAGGGCGCGCTCCATTCGCGCTCTCCGACTTGCCCCGGGCAAAACCGGTTTGCCCTGTCGCGGCTCACCCCGTGTGACCTCGGCGCAGAACTTCCAGCACCTTCACACCCTTTTCCGTTAAGGCGGAGCCCTGCCGGCGGGTGCCCGTCCGGATGAGACCCAGGTTTCGCAACACCTCCATGCGGTGCCGAACTTGCGACTCACTCAGATGGACGGGGTATCCCTGAATGAAAGACGCGACAAAGCTACGTCCAACGGACTTCATACCGATCTCGCTCGCCCGCGACAGCGCTTCGAGGACGGCGGTGAACTGATCCAAGTCCCCGGATGTCCGCAGTGCGTCCACCATATCGTCTTCATCGTCAACATCGTCCGCCACATGTTCACGGAACTGCGGCGGCAAATCCTCTTCCCCGATCTCGCTGGCCTCGCACACGGTTACCATGTATTGGACCACGGACTCCAGCTCCCGAACGTTGCCCGGCCAGTCATAGTGCTGAAGACGACACATGACCGCGTCCGCCACGCGAATGCGGCGTCCACCGTAACGGATCAGGAAATGCTCCACGAGCAGCGGGATGTCCTCGCGCCGCTCGCGCAGCGGCGGAATGTATACCGGAAGTACGAACAGGCGGTAATACAGGTCCTCACGGAATTTGCCTTCGCGGATCAGTTGTTTGAGGTCCCGGTTCGTCGCGGCCACAATCCGGACATCCACCGGGATCATCCGGTCTCCACCGATGCGCATTACCTGCCGCTCCTGCAGCACGCGCAACAACAACGCCTGGATGCTGAACGGTGCATCGCCAATCTCGTCCAAAAACAACGTGCCGTTGTGCGCCAATTCGAACAACCCCGGCTTCCCGCCGCGGCGCGCGCCGGTGAACGCGCCCTCTTCGTAGCCGAACAGCTCGCTCTCAGCCAGTGTGGCAGGCAGCCCTGCGAAATTCACCGGCAAAAACGGTCCTTCTCTGCGCGCCGACAACTGGTGGATGGTATGCGCGATGAGTTCCTTGCCCGTCCCGCTCTCCCCCAAAATCAGGACCGTCCTGTCGGTACGCGCTATCTTCTCCACCACCTCCAGCACCTTGACCATCGACGGGCTTTGCGCCACGATGTGTTGCGTGGAGTAACGCGGCAACAATCCCTTGCTCTGTACCTTCCGGCGGAAATCCTGCTCCAGCTTCTGCAGGCGAGTCACATCCTGGAACGCGAGCACGGACCCGATATCCCCCTCACTTACATCCGTCCGGCTGATTACAAGAAACGACTCGTGGAAGGCGTAGATGTTCTCCTCCGACGTGATGTCGGTCAGCTCCGGGAAGGACGGCACCACATCCCATAAGCGGCGTCCGACAAGCGACTCCGTCCCCGGGTCCAACCCCAGAATGCGGTGCGCCGCGCGGTTCGCCTGTACGACTCTGCCGTCCTCCGCAAGCGCCACGAGACCCTCGTGGACCGTTTGGAAGATGGCATCCATCTGCCGGTTCAACATCCGCTCCACGCGAAGGGACTCCGACAGGTGAAGAGAAAGCTGAACAATCTGGCGAATATACGTCGACGAATAAAGCTGTGAGTTGCGGAACGGAATATCCAGGCGAAACGCGATCTCTAGCAGCGTGGTATAGTCGATGGGACGCAGCCCGATGTCCACCACCCTGTCCACGGCCGGCGGAACATATGCTCGACCTGTGGCCGCCACCAAGGCCACTTCAATCCCGTCTGGCATCGGTGCGCCCGGATCATACGGATAGAGCCGTAAGTCCAGCCCCAAGTTCTCAAGGGATGCCACGGTCTCCAATGCCGTGTCGTAGCTGTTGTTTACCACCAGGCAACGCGTCCCCGGCGGTAGTTGCACGAGATTTGTCACCTTTGTCAGGTCCACCGTTCTTCGCGCCACGATAGTGCGTTCCTCCGGGAGGCCGTGTTCCCTCAGTGCCTCCCGATACGAACAGAGTGCAAGGTCAGCCTCCACACGAACACCAAGTTCCGCCGCATCGAGTAGTTCGATTGCATCGGAAAACATGTCATGCAGCTGGCGGCAAAAAAGCTCATATACCTCGTGGCTTCGGGTCACGAGCAAAAGACAGGGTCTCGGCATGGGCCGGATCAACTCCTTGTTTGACAGGAACCTCTGGATGCAGAACTAACAATCCGCACCGCTCGCACCACCGTCGTCATTTTCGTTTCGGCAGTACATATTCTATAATGGACCCAAGAAAATGGACAACAAAGAAGGGAAGGCCGAGACTTCCGAAGTTGTTTCAGTGCTCTGTGAATTCTGGACTTCACCGTACCCACGGGCATGCCCGTGATATCGGATATGTCCTGGATGGTGAAATCCTCCCCGTAACGCATCGCGAGCAGGTGTCTGTCCATCTCGGGCAGTGTAGCCAGCAATCCCTCAATGTCCAGCTTGTCATCAATCCGTTCGTAAGATTGGTCCATTTCAAGCACCGGCGTGTCATGTTCCAAACCACTCTCCCGGTTGGATCTCACTCGTTTCTGGTGATTGAGGAACACATTCCAAAGAATCTTGAAGAACCAGGTGTGCGAGCTCTCCGCGATCCTCGTCCTTGATTGCCAAGTCCGCAGGAACGCCTCCTGGACCACATCTTCGGCCATTTGGCGATTGCGCGTCCAACGAAACGCAAGACGCAGTGCCCGCGGCCCCACCTCCTCCGCAAAACGCGTGAGACTATCCTCATCTTCAATCGCGGCATTCTGCGATCTGTTGGCGTGCCGTTTCACCGCCCGCCCCCCTTCGTACTGTTCTATAATCATAAGACCACCGGCAAGCTGAAACGGTTGCACACCGATTCCTGTTCAGGCCCAACAGTGTCAAGGGCAGACAGGCCTCCTTCACCACGAACCCGTCCCTTTGCCGGATTGTTCGTTGAATCATCCCTACACCCAAGTCATTTTGGGGTCTCGCCCAGCCACCGGTGGAACACTCCTTCCACTTCCGCATGAAGCATGGGCGTCATGAACAAGGCTTCGTAGTGGCGTCCGTTCACCTTGTACCACACCCGGACATCCAAGGACCGGCGCTCGATCTCGATGATGGTGACGCCCTGGCTTCGCAGTTCCTGCTTCACGACCCGCATCTGCCGAGAGAGTTCCTCCTGCAGGTATTCGATTTGAAGCATGTTACGGATCAGTGCGGTAGGGCGCATCGGGGCCGCCTCCATAACAAACATGTGTTTTCTTTGCGTATTGTATGCCCGGTGAGCGCTCCGATTCAACCGGATGTTTTCACCAAAAATTACAGGCGATAAAAGTGCCGGATCCCGAGGCTACGCCGGAACCCGGCTTAGAAAAAACTCAGCCCCCTTGGGTTTCCAAGGGGGCATAGCCTCATGCTCCTGTACGGAGCAAGGGTCGAAACTGTCCAAGAGCCTCATGCCTAATGGCATGGGTGAAATAATCACAGCTACCCGTCAATGATCCCGCTTCGTTCCATGGTTTTTCCCGCCGCACCCACACCGGCAGGATGAAACAGGCGCCTTCGAGGTTTGGCAACGGGTGGTACACGTCGCGGTACCCGACGGCGAATTTGGAGGCTCTTTTTCGGTCTTCCCATCACCCGGCGCGAATGTTTGGTGGGCCATTTCTCCAACAGCGCTCTGCAGTTCTTTCATCAGTGTATTGAAGTCACAGGGGACATGAAGTAGACGAACCACCGAGCCCTTATCTTTCAAGTCTTCCGTATAGACCAGTTGTTGCAAAAAAGCCTTGGTAGAAAATAGTCGTTCCCACCAAAATGCTGTTCCAGTCTGTTCATAACCGCCTGGGCGTTAAGTTTGTTGTTCGCATTTTTCGTGAAAAAGTCAAGATCCTCCGAAACCCGGTGTCCCAATTGCAGTGCTAGGGCCGTCCCACCAGACAAATAGAAACTCCGAAACAGTCCCGTTTTGCGAAGCTCTTTCAGGGTTTCGCCGGTTTTCAAGTCAATTCGATCCCAATACAATCCCCTACACCCCCGGAACCTTCCGCGTGGGCCTCCAGCGCTCACCCTTTTTGAGCGGTGGAATCGGCTTGCCCCAAAGCGCGATTGACCAAAAATTCGCCACCGGACGGGCCAACTCCTGATTGCCTTCCAGGTCTTCGCGCAAGACTTGCTCAAACCGTTCACGTCCGTACGTTAGGGCCGCCCACTCAACCTGTTCCCACGTGCCGGCCTGCATGACAGTGTGGATCACGAATTTCCAGTCTCGTTCCGGGTCTATACTTTCTGGAACGTAATTGTGGAACAACGGCCAGAGGAATTCCGGGAGTTTCCGGGGAATGGCCATCCTGAGCACCTTCTTTCCAAACCGCATACACCTTTTCACACATCGTACCACTGGCCAGCGGCCACAAAGCCTGATTCCTTCACCACTCTTTGAAATTCCCGCCGTCATTCCACATCCGCTCGAACCGCTCGTCCCAGGCTTTGGCCATCGCCGGGTCCCGGATCACCACCAATACCTCATCGTTGTCCGTACTGGCAGAATCATGTCCCAACCACTTAATTTTCCGGATAATACGTCCGACAATTGCTGACGACCAGTTCCCACCCACATCCACTGGTCAGCATACAGCGACAACCATTCAGGGGAACACACGTTGCCATCACCACGCCGTCCGATTTTCTGCGAATGTAATTGGCGCTGATTAGGCTTTAGACCTGCTAGAATGGGCATCTTCCCGCGTACTCGCCGCTACCGGTCGACTCCCCGTCTGTCGCCTTCTTCGCAAAGCAACCAGGCCCGTCAATGCGCCGACCGCCGCCAATGTCGCAGGATACAGACAGGCCCATCCGCTGAATGGATACAGCCCCACACACACTGCGAAGGAAATCGCCGCCATGGGCCGGCCCGGATCCCCTTTCGGCAACAACTTCAGGGCCGCAGCCATGGTCACAGTGTAAAGGACAAGAAAAGCCACACCTGGCCAGAGCATGAAGTTTCCGAGATTGGGACGAAAGACGACACAGAAGGACAATACAGCAGCAAACGCCGTACCCAACCCTACCAAAGCAGCCCGGGGCGTTCGGCTAACGGGATGCAGGACTGCAAAGACCCTTGGAAAATCCCCCTCCCGCGCCCGGGCGTACACCATCCTGGAAAAGCCAGCGATATTGGTATGAATGGTACCGAAGCTGATGAACAAAGCCAATCCGGCCGTAACATCTCCCGCCAGGTGCCCGAATCCTCTGGCCACCAACTGGCGCAAGGGCGTCAGCCCTCCCCCCTGGCCGTACGCACCCGTTCCTACGGTGACAAGAGCTGTCGCCGTGTAGAGGGCACCGACGATCAGCGCTGCCAGGACGAGACTGAGCGGAACATCCCGTTGCGGCTGACGAAACTCCTCAGCCAGATGGGCTACCACCTCCCAGCCTACGAAGCACCAGAACACCAGGAGGCCCGCGGTCCCGACGTGCAACCACCCCCGTGGAGCAAAGAGGCGAAAGTCAGAAATCTCCATATATGGCAGAGACAATACAACCGCCCCGCCGAGCAGCAAGGCGATCAATCCTACGACCCCCATTTGTACCCGGCTGGACAACTCCACCCCCCCGGCGTTGAGCCAAAGGGACACTCCCAAGAGAAGGGCCGCCAATCCCGTGACGGCCACCGGAGGCATTGGAATAACGCTCGCGACATACTGGGCGCCGACCAGAGCAACCAGCGGCGCTCCAACTGGTACGGTGCCAAGAAACATCCATCCCGTCACCCGTCCCGCGATTGGTCCAAAGG
>NZ_JAILZZ010000046.1:0-25097 GCF_023512215.1 Kyrpidia sp.
TCCCGGCACCGCCCCCGGAGCCAAATCCAGCTCACCACCGGGATCAAATCCTTGGGCCGGATTCGGGCACCGCACCGGGGGCAGCGGGACGGCGGGAACACCACTGACTCCCCCCGGGGGAGCCGGTAGGCCACCACGTTGAGAAACGAGCCGACGATGAGGCCGAAGGATATCAAGCACAGAACGAGCTGCTCCACCCTAAGTAGATCTCCCTCGGTCCACAATTCTAGTAGTTAACGGTCAATGAATACGCACTTGTCCCCCCGTGTGGACTTGTAACCTTGATTGTATTAGGGTTAGTGGTAACCGTGATCGTATAGTAAGGCTGCTGCTGGTCAGAATTCCATGGACTTGTCGGCGCAGCCCCAAGGTAATGACCTGTGATTAGAACGTGCTGATTGTTTACCGGCGTATCCTGGGCACTAGCTAATGTGCCGGGGTCGTTCCCGTCCATGATGTAACGTTGGGCAGCATCCATGATGGTGCGGACGTTTGCTTGATCCGTATTTTTCCGCGCCTGCTCAATCTGATTATTCACCACCACAAACCCCACGCCGGCGACGATGGCCAGGATCACCACCACGGCCAGCATTTCGATGAGGGTGAACCCGGCTTGACGCCGTCGCCGGATGGCCTGCGGCCGAGCCGGCTCCTTCTCCTCACGTCGCACCGGTGCGATTTCCTGTGTCACCATGTGCCTCTCCTCCTCCCTTACCCCAAAAATGATTGTGAGATGAACCCGCCCTATGGGATCGCACCTTGGGCGGGGCCGGAACTCCCGCAACTTCCGGCTCGGGTCAGTTCCGTTTGTTCTTCTGTCCGCGTTGCCGTGCCAGTGCACGCGGTGGTCTGATAATTGTGTGGCACCGGGGAGCCTCTCTCCCGTCTTGGGCAACGCGGTTGATCCCGCGAGATGCCCGCTCGATCCCGGCTGCCCGGAGATCAGGTCCCTTTCCCGCGCGGGCACCGGGAACTCCCGGCCGGCGGCGCGGCTCCGGTTGTGCGGCCCCCTCGCAGTCACGAAAGCGACGTGGCCGGCTCGGCCAGGCGCCTCTACGAACCGACAAAATTCATCATCTGGAACATGGGCAGATAAACCGAAAGAATGATGAGTCCCACAATCACCGCCAGAAAGAGAATCATCATCGGTTCGAGTAAGGCCCCCAGCCGGGCCGCCATCTCCTGCACATCCGTCTCGTAAAAATCCGCCAGTTTATCCAACAGATCGTCCAATGTCCCGGTCTCTTCGCCCACGGCGATCATCTGCACCACCATCGGCGGGAACAGCCGGGGATACCGGCCGAGCACCTCCGCAACCGTCCGCCCGGACCGCAACCCTTCCTGGGCTTCGGTCAGCGCCTCTTGGTACAGGACATTGCCAATCACCTTTTTTGCCAAATCCAACGCGTCCAAGATCGGCACCGCCGCCCGCACCAGGGTGGCGAAAGTGCGGCTGAACTGGGCCACGGCGTGCTTGCGGTTCAACCGGCCAAACACGGGCACCGCCAACGAGATTCGCCCCAGCCATCGCCTTCCCGCCGGAGTCCGCGCCCCGGCGATCCCGCCGCCCACCACCGCGGCCACCAGAGCCAGGGCCAGGTACCATCGCTCGGTCAGAAACCGGCTGAGCCCCAGAGTGATCCGGGTGGGCAACGGCAGGGCCACCCCTTGCTGGGCGAAGGTTTGGGCGAAGGTCGGGATCACCGAGGTCAGCAGGAACACCGACACCCCCAGGGCGATCACCAACACTACCGTCGGATACGTCATCGCAGACATGATTTTCTGCGAAGTGGCCCGCTCCCGTTCGTAAAATTGAGCCGCCCGCTCCAGCATCAGGTCGAGCTGCCCGGAGAATTCTCCGGCGCCCACCATATTGATGAACAAGGGTGGAAATACCGCCCGGTGATTGGCGAACGCTTGCCGCAGGGCCGTGCCCTGGCGCACCTCCTCAGCCACCGCTTCGAGCGTTCGTTTCAATGTCCGGCTCTCGCTCTGGGCCGCCAGGATCTCCACCGACCGGGCCGCCGGGACACCGGCTCGCACCAAGGTGGCGAACTGGCGGCAGAACACCGCCAACGCCTGTACCTTGACCCGTCCTTCACCAAGACGCAGACCAAAGAACGCCGGCCGGGCACCTTTTGCGGCCCGTTCCGTCCCCGCCGGTCTCCGGACCTCCGGATTGGGGACCGCCCGGCTTCGGGGCGTCCCCGATCGCACGGCCTGTTCCGGACTCCGCCCACCAAGGCCCAGAGTTCGTGCCCGGCCCTCCGCCGCCGGGTCGATCCGCATGGGGAAGAGCCCCTGCCGCCGGAGATCGGCGGTGGCCGCCGCCGCATCCGCGGCCTCGATCTGCCCGCGCACCGCTTTTCCCGCTCGGTTAACCGCCTGGTACCGGAACAGCGCCATGCTCTTCCCCTCCCCCCTTCATTGCAGGTGATAGGTTATCACATTCCTTTGACCGCGAAATGAGCAAAACATAACATTTCACCAAGCTCTTCGCCCGGTCGAATGTACCGGTTCAATCGGCCTCAGGCTGTCCAATCCGCCGGGATGCGCGGCCCGCCGGACGCCGCTGCTTCCCGGGGACGCAGCCACCCGGATGCCGCCGCTTCACGCACGCGGTCCACCGCTCCCACGGCATGCGGCCGGCCCCCGCTCCCTCTAGCCATCATCCACAATCACCTGCAGCACTTCCTGGACCGTGGTCAGCCCTTTCACCGCTTTCTCGAGGCCGTCCTGCATCAGCGGCACAAAACCCTGCTGCTCGGCCACCCGGCGGTACTCCGCCGCGGGCCGGCGGTCGGCGATCAGGGCGCGCACCTCCTCATTCACCGGCAACAGCTCGTGAACCGCCATCCGCCCCCGGTAGCCGGTGCGGTGACACGCTGTACATCCCCTCCCCCGCCAGAGCGTCTCCACCGAAAACCCGTGGTCCGCCAGGAGCTTCGCCTCATCCGCCGCAGGCCGGTACGCTTCCCGGCATTCCGGGCAAATCCGCCGCACCAGCCGCTGGGCCACCACTCCCCGCAAGGTCGACGCGATCAGATAGGGCTCGACCCCCATATCGATCAGACGGGTGATACTCCCCGGCGCATCGTTGGTGTGCAATGTGGAAAGCACCAAGTGGCCGGTCAAGGCCGCGCGCACCGCGATTTCCGCCGTCTCTTCATCCCGGATCTCCCCGACCATGATGATGTTCGGGTCCTCCCGCAGGATCGAGCGCAATCCCACGGCGAAGGTGAGCCCCACCGTCTGGTTGACCTGCACCTGATTGACCCCGTCGATCTGGTACTCCACCGGATCCTCCACCGTGATGATGTTTTGCGATTCGGTGTTCAACTGATGAAGGGCGGCGTACAACGTCGAGGTCTTTCCGCTGCCGGTTGGGCCCGTCACCAAGACGATCCCGTGGGGGGCTTGGATCATCGAGAGAAATGCCTCCCGGTTCCGCTCGGCAAATCCCAGATCCTCGATCCGGTTCACCGCATTGCGGACATCCAGCAGCCGCAGCACGATTTTCTCCCCAAAAATCGTCGGCAGGGTCGCCACCCGCACGTCCACGGGCCGCCCCCGCACCTTCAATTGGATGCGGCCGTCCTGGGGCAGCCGGTGTTCCGCGATGTTGAGATTGGCCATGATTTTCACCCGGGCGGTGAGCACCGGCTGAAGATGTTTCGGCAGCCGCATCTGGGTGTGCAGGACGCCGTCGATGCGAAAGCGCACCACCATCGCCTGCTGTTGCGGATCAAAATGGATGTCGCTGGCCCGCCCGTCCGCCGCTTGTTCGATCAATTGGTTGACCAGCCGCACGATGGGCGCATCCTCGGCCCGAACCTGCTCTTCGTCGATCTGCTCGGGCCGGACGTCCTTGAGGACCTCGGTCACCGATTGCTTCAGGCCGTAGTACTGCTCCAACGCCCGATCCACGTCGTCGCGGGTGGCGATGACCGGGTCCACGTGCAGCCCGGTGGTCATCCGAATGTCGTCGATGGCAAAATAGTCCAACGGGTCCACCATGGCCACGGTCAGGCGGTTGCCCGACCGTTTCAGGGGAATGACCTTGTACCGCCGGGCCAACGTTTCGGGCACCAGCTCCAACGCCGCCGGATCCGCCTGAAACCGGTCCAGGTCCACATGGGGAATGCCCAGTTGGAACTCCATCACTTCGATCAATTGGTCCTCGGTGAGCACCCCGCTCTGGGTGAGCACCTCTCCCAGCCGGCGGCCGGTGATTTTCTGATCCTTGAGGGCTTGTTCGAGTTGCTCGGGAGTGATCAGGCCTGCTTCGATGAGCAGGTCCCCCAGTCGTTTCCGCGTCACGGGCGGTACCCCTCTTCCCCGCATACATGGGGTCAATAGGTTTCGCGCCCGAGACTTGTGCGGCCGGTCATCGACCGTTTACTCAATCCCGTCAGGGCGAAAGTGGCTGCCCGAAGGCGCGAAACTTGGATTATTAAACCGTATTCGCTCCGGGGATTCGGAAATCCTTCACGTCCGCTTTCCTTTAGGCAAATTTTCAAGATCCGGCCATATCGTTATAGAGAAGTCTTTTTTTTCGCAGGGGAGAGAAGCGGTCGGTTCCGGTCCAAGATCCGTACCGGGGTGTATGGGGGGAGAATATCATGAGGGGACCGGCGCCGGAGGAGGATGGGAACACCGGAACATCGACAGCCTCGGTGGAAGCGGGGAAGGCGATCCATCCTCTTCCGGGACCTGTTTTTCTGCGCCGGTGGCTCACTTGATTCGAAAGAAGAGCCACTCGGTCCATCCATGGAGACTCAACAAACTGATGATCAGTCCGATGGGTATGACAAATGAGGTAATTTTCAGATATTCACCCCACGACAAGGCAATGCCGTTTTTTTTCAAAATGAACATCCAGATTAAGGTTGCCAGCGTTCCCATCGGCGTTATCAGTGCCCCGACGTCGCTGCCGATAATGTTGGCAAGGTACGCGATCTGGAGGGTATGGGTGTCCAATCCCATTTGTGTCAGGGCCAATGTCCCGATCATAACGGACGGCAAGTTATTGCACACATTTGACAATAAAGTTAAAAAAGCTCCCATGACCAAACTGGCAGACAGATGATTCGAGGCCACCGGGCTGAGCAAATGTTCGACGATGATCATCACCAAGCCGGAATTGCGGAGGCCGTACACGATGACGTACATCGTGAAGGCAAACACCAGAATGTGCCAAGGGGTTTTCTTGATGATGTCCAATGCCCCGATTTTTTTGCGATACCATCGGACGGCGATCAAGAGCACGGCTCCGACGATGGCAATCCATTCAATTGGAATTCCCACACCTGAAAACAGAAAAAATCCCGCTCTGACGAAGATGACAATCGTAATGCAGATCCGGAACATCCACCAGTCGACCGGTTCACCGGCCTGTAGTTCGAGTTGATGAGGAGGATCCGGTGGCTGGACGGGATGATGGTGTTTCGGTTTTCGAGGGGGCGGCGGGGGCGGGGTGGGGTCGGGAGCAATTGAGATTTTATTTGGAATCTCTTTTCTGAAATACAGGTAAAGAAGCAGCGCGATCACCGCTATGCCGATCATGGAGGGGACGAACATCATGGCGGCATAGGTGTTCAAATCCAGACCTACAATTTTCAACGCGATCAGATTGGCCAGATTGCTGACGCCAATCGGTGCACTGGCGGCGGTGGCAACCAGTGCACCGGACAACAGATAGGGCATCTTCTGCTCTCGTTTGAGATGCAGAAGTGTCGTTATTTGTATGATGATGGGCGTGGTGATCAGAATACTGCCGTCGTTGTTAAAGAACATGGTCATCAAGAAACAGAGAAGATTGACATACCAGTATAACAGAACCCCCGAACCTCTCGCCCTGTCGACCAGGTTGAAAGCCACCCAGCGAAAAAAACCAATGCTTTGCAGGACAATCGACATGACAATCGTGGAGAGGATGGTGATCGAAGCACCGTTGACAATCCCCAATATCCGGGTGATGTCTGTGAACGGAACCACACCCAGCAGAGAGATGAACACCGCTCCGACCGTTGTGGGGATTGCCTCGTTGATCCCATGGGGCCTCCACATGACGAACAGGACTGTCAGCAAGAATATCAAAAGGGTGAAGACTGCCGTCATGTCAAGCATCCGGATTCGCCTCATAACCATAAGAAACTGGAGCATCCATTTCCTGAGGCCTGATTGGTTCGGGTTGACGCGCAATGTTTGGCGGTTTCATCAGCCAATAGAGGATGCAGCCGGCCAGCACAATCACTATGGCGAACACCATCGAATCCTCCTCTCCTCCCTGGAATCAAACAGGCTTGTCATGGACCGGCTTTTTCTGAGGCGAGGAGAAGGGCTTCAAGCTTTTCAGCACCCTGTCGTCCTTTTTGCGGGCCTTCTTTTTTTGCCGTGAACCTTTGTCCTTAATGGGGGGAGTTTTTCTTCCTCAATGCTCTTGATATGATGGATTTGATAGAATATAAACGGCGGTTTGTCCTCCAACCTGGGGTGCTTTCTGTCGACGGGTTCCACGACCACATAATTCGACCGGACAGCCACCAGTTTACCTAAAATAGACTCCGGTCCTTTATTGATGCGCACCACTTTCCCAATCAACGAATGGAGAATGTGCAGGAGGCTTGGCGCGGAAATCTGGTGTTCCACTTGAATTGGTCCCCTTTCGTGTTTCGTTGCCCGTGATAGTGCATGAATACGCAGGTGGAACCGAGGTTGTACCACGCATTTGCCTTAATTTTGACAAGTTCCGCTGGTGTGGACGGGAGAATACAACAGTCGGCGGGTTGACAATCCCATTTGGGCGGGCCATGCTCGCAGCGATATGTTCACGGTGTGTTTGCAGAAAAGGAAAGGGGAACGAAACCTTCTTGAGGGCCGTGGGGATACGATGCTCGTGGTATTGAGGGCATGAGTGGGATGATCTCCGTCCGCTTGGCCGGATTCGCTTTGCTCTTTTGTGAACAGGTGGTGTTTCCGGTTCATTCCCCCAGCCGCCGGTGCAGGATCTCGATGGTGCGCCTGGCCGTCTCCAGGGCCAAATGCCGCATCTCGTCGGTCCCCGGCATCATGGCCGCCCGGGCTTCATCAAGGTGTTCACTGCAGGAAAGCAAAGTATGAATAAAGGTTTCTTCATCGGCGGCCTGGGTGGAACCGGCGCAAGGAATGCCGACCCGCCGGGAAAACCGCTCGATCTTCTGGTCATAAGAAAAAGCCACGGCGGGCACGGACAGGAGCGCCGCGAGAATGAGGGAGTGCAGGCGCATCCCCACCACCATATCGGCGGCTTTGATCACGTTGAGGATATCGAAAACCGTCAGGGGCGTCTCGATCACCGTGGAGCCGGGGCCCAAGCACCGGGCGATCTCTCTCGAAGGCCGGAGGTCCTTGGGGTGTTGCATGGGGAGAAACACCACGTGCCATCCCCTTTCGATGAGCCGCTTCAGCCCTTCGGCAAAGATCCTTTTATACGGAACTTTGGCGGTGGGCCACTCCCGCACGGAAACCACCGCCACCCGGGAGGCGGGCACCCGGTGTCGCTCCAGAATCGCCCGGCCCATCTCCGCGTCCACCAGGCTTGTATCGATGGCCATGGCCGGGTCGGCGGTCACCAAAAGGGGCGGCCGGGTGACGCCGGTACGCAGAAAGTCGTCCCGGGATCCTTCATCCCGGACGGTGATCAGGTCGATATCGTTGAGGGTTCGCCGGATGAGCCATTTTGAGAGGGGGCGACGAACCGGGCCGAATCCCTGGGCGTAAAAAACGACCGGCTTGTCCAGCCATTTGGCCATCTGGACCACGCCGAGATAATAGAGAATACTTCGGGGGCTGGTCACGTCCTGCAGGAGGCCGCCCCCGCCCATGACCAGCATATCGGCCTTTTTGAGTTGCCGGATAATCGTCCACGGGTTCCACCGGTCGTAAGCCGGGATCCGAAACAGGGCCCGGGTGTGGCGGGGCTGATTGGAGAGCACCCGGCAATGCACCGTCGGGTCATAGCGGCGCAGGGAGGTGATGATGCCGTGAAGGACGGCGTCATCACCGGCATTATGAAACCCGTAGTACCCGGCAATCAAAATGGTCGCCACAATCATGACCCTTCCTTCGAATTGTCCAATAAACAAGGACAAGTATACCAGCAATAGGTATCCGTGCAAAGGTTAGAGATAAGCTTTGGGCCGGCGGTCTTTGAGCACCGTCATCCTTTGCCGCACGTCCGCCACAATGCTTAAATCGAGATCCGCATACACAATCCCCGGCTTGGTCCCAGCCTCGGTCACCACCCGGCCCCAGGGATCCACCGCCAGGGACCCGCCGGTGAACCGATCCCGGTCATTGCGCCCGACGATGTTCACGCCGATCACGAAGGCCTGATTCTCGATGGCCCGGGCGATGAGGAGAGTCCGCCAGTGATCGGCTCGCTGAACCGGCCACTCCGCGGGAAGGAAGAGGACCTCAGCGCCCTCCAGCACGTGGGCCCGGGCCAACTCGGGAAAGCGAAGATCGTAGCAAATCATCACCCCGGCCCGGGTCGAGTCCGGCGTGCCCGTTTCCCCCAAGGCGAAGGTGGCCCGGGTCTCCCCGGGGACCAGATAGCGGTCCTCGTCCATCAAGCCGATGAGGTGGATTTTGCGATAGAGGTTGACCAGCGTTCCGTCCGGCGCAAAGGTCAGCGCCGTATTCGACACCCCATCGGCGAATTCTATAGGAAACGATCCGCCGACCAGCCAAATCCCGTATTGCCGGGCCCACCGGCCGAGCAAGGTCGCTGTTTCACCGTCGATCTCCTCGGTGTGTTCGGAAAGATGGGCAAAATCATACCCGCACGTCCACATTTCCGGCAGGACGACGACATCGGCCCGGCGTCCCGCCGACTCCCGGACCATCGCTTCGGCCCGGGACCGGTTTCCGGCGCGGTCGCCTTGAACCACTTCCATTTGACAGAGCGCTACTCGCATGGTTACCCCTCGCTTCCTCCGTTCTGTTTCCATGATAACGATTCTTCGCCCGCTCTTCCACACGGGTGCGGGGTTTCAGATCGATCTCCCCCACAGCGCGAGGTTTCCGGTTTTGAGCGTCTGGCGGTCGCCTCAGTTCTCGCCGATGGTCGCGGTCGTCTGGCTTGCGGTATGATAGGAAGTGAAACGGCAGTTCGGCCAAAAGGCAGCGGAAAGGCGGAAGCGGCGCGTGTTCGATCGGTTTTGGGATGCCATTGATGCGGTGTATAGGTCGTACAACCGGGCCTCCTGGGCCCGAGCGGGTTTTCCTGGGGACAATAGCCGGGCGCCGGCGCCCGGGCGCTGGACTGGACCGGATGCCGAGCGGCGCCGGCCGGACTTGACGCGGAGGTTGTTGGATCGGCTGGGAGGGCCGGATCGCGGTGCTCCGTCCGTCCTGGTGGCGGGCAGTAAGGGCAAGGGCTCCACGGCGCGGATGATTGCCGGCATTCTTCAGGCCCACGGTTTCCGAGTGGGGCTATTCACGGGTCCTCACCTCCTTCACCCGATGGAGCGGATCTCCATCAACGGAGTCCCCCTTCCCGAGGAAGATTTTGTCCGCTGGATGAACGAGATTGACCCATTGGTCCAGGAGGTTGTCCAAGGAATTCGGCCCGACGAGTACATCGCCCCGGTGGGGATCTACCTGGCTGTGGCGCTGTGCGCTTTTCGGAAGGCGGGAACAGACATCGACGTACTCGAATGCGGCCGGGGGGCCCGGTTTGACGATGTGGCCCAGGTCCGCGCCCGGTGGGCGGCGGTGACCCCGGTGATGGAGGAACATTTGAAAGAACTTGGGCCGACCTTGGCGGATGTGGCCTGGCATAAAGCGGGGGCGATCCGGCCGGGCATGACGGTGGCCTTTGCCGGGCGCCAAGACCCTGAAGTTGCGGCGCTGCTTCGCGGTGAAGCGAAAGCCCGGGGCGTGCCCCTTCGGATATTGGGGCAGGATTTTTTCGTGGAGGAGGTTCAGCTCACTTCGAAGGGGTTGTGGGTGGCGCTCACAACCCCGGGGGGACGTCGAGTTGAAACCACCCTTCAAGCGGTGGGCGCGTTTCAGGCGGATAACGCGGCCCTCGCCGCAGCGGTGGCGGAGGGGATTCTGCAGGACCAAAGCCGGCGCGGCCGCAGGGGAGCGCTCTGGTCGGAGGTTCTGGCGGCAGAGGGCTTGCGGAAGGTGGTGCACCCCGGTCGGTGCCAGATCCTCTCCCGGAATCCCTTGATCCTGGTGGACGGGGCGGTGACGGCCGCCAGCGCGGCCCAGATTCGGAAGTTGATTGAACGGTGGGGCAGCCGGGTGATCACCATCGCGGCGGTGCCATCGGACAAGGATTATCCGGGGGTGTACCGGGAGCTGGCGCCGGTGAGCGATGGCCTGGTTCTCACCCGGGCGGGCAACGGGTATTTCACGTATCCCCGGGAAGGGGCGGCGGTGGCCAGGAATTGGTACGCCCGGGTGGAAACGGCGCAGGATTTGGGGGAAGCGTGGCGAGTGGCGGAGAGGTGGTTGACGCAGAGCGGAAAGTGGCCGGCCAGAGCCGGGGTGGGCAGGCTGGCCGGGGGTGCCGGGGAGGCCGGGAGTGCGGGAGAGGCCGGGGTTGCTGGGCAGGCCGGGGCTGCTGGAGAACTCGGCGTGGCCAGGCATGCCGGGGAGCCGAGGGTTGGCACGCGTGCCCCGACGGCCGTCGGGCCACATTCGCTGGAAATGGAGCCCCCGGTTGAAAGGGTGCTCTCGGGTGAGAAGGGACACGATGGCGAACGGGGGATCCTCTTAGTGGGAGCGCAGCCCTTTGTAGCGGAGGTGTTGTCGTTCTTGACAGAATGCCCACAACATGGTTCTATGATAAATGATTCGTACGCGAATGATAGCCCTGGCGGGGGAGGACCTGGGGATGCGAGATGAGCAAATCAGTGAACTGATCGATTTGATGCGGCGCACCATGCGGGAATTCAAACAGCGGGTGCATCAGGAGCTCCGGGAGTACGACCTCACGGTTCCGCAGATGTGGGTTCTGCGAACTCTTCACAAGGAAGGCACCCATTCCTTGGCGGAACTCAGCCGCCGGGTGGGCATGTCCACCAGTACAGCCAGCGGGATCGTTGATCGCCTGGTCCGCATGGGCCTGGTGAATCGGGTCCGGGACGAGCACGACCGGCGGGTGGTCTGGGTGAGCCTGAGTGAACAGGGCCGGGATTTGGTCGCAAAGGTCCCGGTTTTGCACATGGATTATTTTCGGACATTGTTGGAAAAAATGCCGTCGGAGGAAGCAGAGGGGCTGATTCGCCATCTCAAAACGTTGTTGACGATTATCGAGGAATCCCAAAAGGACGGACTCCGTTAAATTCATCGTATGCAAAGGATTTTGCACGTGGGGCAGACTAACGAGCGGAGATTCGGATGTGGGGAAGGAGTCCGACCGCCGATGAGACGACTCGTGCTGCTCAACCTGATCCTTTGGCTGGCTGTGGCCGCTGCGGCGGGGGCAGCCGGCTTCTTTTTCTGGGACAAGGCGCAATACATCCGCACGAATCAGGCCCAGGTGGGGGCGGACCTGGTGGTTATCAGCGCTCCGGAGGTGGGCAGGCTGACCCAGTGGTCGGCAAAGATGGGTGACCGGATTTCCGCAGGGGCGGTGCTGGGGACCCTCCAGCCGCTGGCCTCTATCCCGTCTTCGATGGCGGGGGCGGGATCCGCGTCGGGGGCGGGGTCCGCGTCGGGAGCCGGATCTGCCGGAATTGCCCCGGGAGCGGGTCAGGGGGCTGCAGGCCGGGCGGCTGGGACAGCGCCGACGGCGCTGGCTGCCCCCGGCGGAAGAGCAACCGCCTTCGGGGCCGTGTCTGGCGCCTCGGGGGCTCGTGTGAGCGCCACTTCGTCACCGGTCCTACAGGCCCTCGCCTCTCAAGTTGGCACCACGCAAAATAGGGAGACCACGCGAAACCGGTCTACCGTCCGCTCCCGGTGGGCGCCCCGCTCTCAGCCAACTGCACGCTCCCGGGTTCACACCGGCGTCCTGCCTGCCTCACCACGCCCGGCTGCACCCAACACTGCGCCGCCGTCTGCGGCACCCGTGCCCGCTCCTCCTCCGCCGCTGAACCTCACGAGTCCCATCGATGGCGTGGTGCTCTACACGGCTGCCATCCCAGGGACGATTTGGGTCCCGGGGTGGACCTTGGCCGTCATGGCCGACCTCTCCAAACCCTTTGTGACCGCCTACATCGACGACAACACCCTAAAGAATCTGTCCGTGGGGAAAGACGTGGACGTGTTCCTGGACGCTTATCCCGGCACATCCTTTCCAGGAAAAGTGGTCCGCATCGCCGACGCCGCCGGATCCTTCGCGGCCCCGGAGCTGCCTTCGGCAGCCGGCACGAATCAAACCCGGCCCACTGAGCGGGTGCCGGTACGGATCGCCGTGGACGATTTTTCAGGGAAATATGTCGTACCGGGGATGAACGCGTCGGTTCGGATTCATCGGTAGACCGATCAACCATTAGAAGGGGGACCAGCACCGGTGAAAGCTTCCCGCATTATCCTTTTAAACTTGATTGCCTTGGTGATCCTCGCCGCTTTGGTGCTCGGCGGTTACTACTATCTTTATCAGCGCTGGAACTATATCGCCACCGACGACGCCCGGGTGTGGGCGGATTTGGTGCCGGTCAGCCCCGCGGCTCCGGGCCGGTTGAGCGGTTGGAAGGGGACGGTGGGCCAGACCTTTAATCAAGGCGATACCATCGGTCAAATCGACGGTGCGGGGGACGCCGGCCGGATCACGGCGCCCATCAGTGGATCGATCATCCAGAGCAACGTCGCAGATGGCCAAATCGTCTCCCCCGGCCAGCCCCTGGCGACGATGGCGGACATGAAAAAGCTCTACATTCTCGCCAATATCGAAGAAACCCGCATCGCCGATGTCAATGTCGGGGCGGACGTGGATGTCACAGTCGATGCGGACCCCGGAACCACCATCAAGGGCCGGGTGGATCAGGTCGGGCTCGCTGCCAACTCCGTCTTTTCATTGTTCCCTCAGCAAAATACCACGGGGAATTATACCCGGGTGGTGCAGCGGATCCCAGTGCGGATTTCCATGACGGCCTATGACCAGGATATTGTTCCGGGGATGAACGCCACCGTCCGGATTCACAAGAGTTGAGGGGGTGAGGGAGATGGACAATCCGTCCGAAAACGGCGGGACACGGGATTCCCGGCCCCCCGCCGGCGCACCGAACACTGAGGCGGGGGCGAGTGCGGTATCGGGCCCGGGGGGCGCGGCGTTGGGGGCCCGGTTGCCCGAGGGGATGCGCTTTGGTCCCCTGATGGCGGTGCTCATGCTCGGGGTTTTTCTGGCCATTCTCAACCAAACGCTGTTGAATGTGGCGATCCCCCACATGATGAACGAGTTCAACGTGTCGGCGGACACGATCCAGTGGCTGATGACCGCCTACATGCTTGTCAACGGCGTGCTGATCCCCATCTCCGCCTTTTTAATGGAAACCTTCGGGAGTAAAACGCTGTTCGTGGCGGCGATGGCCTTTTTTACGGTGGGTTCCCTCATCTGCGGGGTCGCTACGGATTTTCCCCTGATGCTCATCGGGCGGATCGTCCAGGCCGTGGGCGGCGGCATCCTGATGCCTTTGGTGATGAACATTTTTCTCGCTCTCTTCCCCCCTGAAGCCCGGGGGCGGGCCATGGGATTTCTCGGGCTGGGGATGATTTTCGCACCGGCGGTTGGTCCCACCCTGTCCGGGTGGGTGGTGGAATACTACACGTGGAGGCTTTTGTTTTACGGGATGATTCCCCTAGGCATTCTGGTGATCCTGATGGGCATGGTGTACCTTCGGGACATCCCTCGCAAACACAGGCCCCCTTTAGATCTGTACGGCATGGTGATGTCCATCCTGGGTTTTGGCGCCCTCCTGTACGGGTTCAGTGAGGCCGGGTCCGGGGGGTGGGGGCAGACCCCAGTGATCGCCGGACTCGTCATCGGGGCGATCGGGGTGTTTCTCTTTGTGATGAGGGAACTTTCCGTTGCCGAACCGATGCTCGACTTTCGGATCTTTCGCTATGACATGTTCGCCCTGAGCAGCCTGATCAACGCGATTATTACCATGGCTCTGTTCGCCGGCATGTTTCTTTTGCCGATCTACTTGCAGAATCTCCGGGGCTTTACCCCTCTCCAGGCCGGATTGCTGTTGCTTCCCGGGGCTCTGATCATGGGGGTCATGTCCCCGGTTTCCGGGGCTCTATTCGACCGAATTGGTCCCAGACCCCTGGCGGTGGTGGGGCTGATCATAACGGCGGTGACGACCTTCGAGTTCACCAAACTGACGACGCTAACCAGTTATAACCATATTCTGGCGCTCTACGTCATCCGGTCTTTTGGCATGTCCCTTCTCATGATGCCCATCATGACCGCCGGGCTGAACCAGTTGCCGATGGTGAAAAATAGCCACGGCACGGCCTTATCAAATACGGTTCGGCAGGTGGCCGGGGCCATTGGGACGGCGTTTCTGACGAGCATGTTCACTACCCGGAACGACTTTCATCTTCGGATGTACCTCGACCCGATAAACCGATATGATCCCTTTGTCCAGCAGTCCTTGCAACAGATGGTCGGTGCGGCATCCTCGGCAGGTTTGCCGCCGGCCCAGGCCCAGGGGCTAGGGGTTGCAGGTTTGTACGGCAGTTTGGCCCAGCAGGCGGCGGTCCAAGGAATCGACGATGCCTTTTGGTGGGCGACGGGATTCACGGTGTTGGGGCTGCTGTTTAGCTTTTTCTTGCGGGATGTCCGCCGGGACCGCAAGGGCGCCGCCCGGGGCCCAGTCCCCGCCGACGGCGACCTTGCGGGGGAGTCGCCTTCGGGGACGGATCCGTCTGGACCAGCCCCTTCCGGGCCAGCCCCGGGCCGGCCCTCGCAACAGGGCCCGGAGGGGCCGCTGCAACCCGAGGGCGGGCCGGCATGAGCGAACCGGCGGGGGCGACGCGGGTGAGGCGGCGGAACGCCCTATGGTTCATCGTCGACGCGGATCGTGATGAGGCGGGTAGTTTTCCGGAGATTGGTCTTCCAGGGGCGACTGGGAGATCATTCCGGAGCGCTGCAGGTTGATTTGCAGGTCGTACTCCACCCGACACTTCGAGAACATCTCCGGCCACTGGCGGGCCACCGAGCGCCAGAGTTCCGGATTTCTCCGGAACAGCCGGCTGCCGAACTGGGCGGCGTCCACACGCTTGGCCTTGAGGCGTTGGAGCGTGCGGTCCATTTCCTTCTCCATGTACTGGCCGACCCGCCGGCCCCATTCCTGCATCTGCCCAGGGGTTGGCGTCTGTCCTTGGCACACGGCATCCACCTCCCCTTGGCCATAGCCCCGCACGCGAAACACCACTCCCGAAGGAGTCATGACGGGGTCGACATCCAGTTTGGTGTTGATCAGCCGGACCGAAAGGCGCTGGCCCGTCGACGAGGGACTGCCTCCAGGACATGGAATATGGATGAACGCTTGACCCGAGCGACCAAGGAGCCACATCAGGCCTTGGCTCTCCCGGGCGGGCAAGAGGTCCACCAATTTTCCCCCTTGAAACAAACCGACACCCATGACCCTCGGCTCGTTATCGACCGGGTCGATCCAGGCCATGACCGGGGATTGGGACGGGCTGAGAAGGTCGTTTACCACGCGCAGCTCGACGCTGGGCTCGGTGATGGACGTGCGCAGTTGTTGGTCCGCCAGTTTGCGCAAGCCCCGGGCGTTGACCCGCTCGGGGCTCGTCTGGACGTCGAGCAGTTCCCGGGCGGTGCCGCTCGTGACCACGAACATTTGTGACCGGCGGAAGTTGCGCTCCCGCTCGATGTAATCCAAGGCCTGGTCGAAGCCCTTCTCGGCGTAACGGCGCCCGAAGACCACCACTGTATTGTGGGCCACGAAGGGCCGGCGCGGCAGTACGCGGTACAGCCGGTCTAAAGCTTCTTGAATCGTTTTTCCTTGTTGTCGATAATTGATAAACGCGCGTTTTCCGCTCGAATTGCTGCCGCCCATGGTTCCCTGGCCTTGCTCGCCCCCGATGGTTTGCCCGGTGGGGGAGAGGAGTTGGACGGTGACATCGACCCCGTTTTGCCCGGCGTCGTCGATCCCCATGCCGATGACCAGGGCGAGGTCTGTCACTTCCACCCGATCCCAGCAGCCCGTGAGCACAATGGCGAAAAGAACGACGATGAGCCATCCACTCTTTTTTGGCCAGCCTCCTCCTGTCCTTTTCACAGCGGGTCCTCCTCGGCTGTCCCCGGCAGAGGACGAGGGATGTCCGCGCTGCGGGTGGGGTCCACCGTTTCGTACATCTTTGGGCGCTTTTTCATGTACCACCAAGGCGGTCGGCTAAAGGTGTCCTTGAGATCCTCCCACACCAGGGGGGCGATGGGAGTCATGTAAGGCACGCCAAAGGACCGCAGGGAAACCAAGTGGATCCACAGGATGAGCAGAGAAATGATGATGCCGTACAGTCCGAACAGCCCGGCCATGATCATCATGGGAAAACGCAGGAGCCGGAACGTGATGGCGATGTTGTAACTGGGGACCGTAAAGGACGCGATTCCCGTCAACGCTACGATGATGACCATGGCGGGCGATACGATGCCGGCGTTGACGGCCGCCTCGCCGATCACCAGGGCGCCGACGATGCTCACCGACTGGCCGACGGCCTTGGGCAGGCGGATACCGGCTTCCCGCAGGGCCTCGAAGGTCACTTCCATGATCAACGCCTCGACGACGGCGGGAAAGGGCACGCCTTCGTGGGAGGCGGTCAGGGTCATCAACAGGGTGGTCGGGATCATCTCTTGGTGATACGACAACAGTGCCACATAAGTGGCGGGCAAAAGCAGGGCGATCCAGAAATACATGTGCCGCAACAGGCGAACGGCCAGGGCCATGCTGTACCGTTCAAAATAATCTTCCGGGGACTGCAGGAAGTTGACGAAGAGAGCCGGGATGAGCAAGGCGTTGGGGCTGCCGTCCACGACGATCCCCACCCGCCCCTGCAGAGCCTCGGCGGCGAGGCGGTCCGGTCGTTCGGTGTATTCGATGGTGGGGAAAGGGGACAGGGGCGCGTCGTCGATCAGCTCCTCGATGTATCCGGAGTCGAGGATGGAATCTACGTCGATCCGATTCAGGCGCTCTTGGCACTCTTTGACATAACCCGGTTTGACGATGCCCTGGATGTAGACCAGGGCGACCATTGTCTTCGACACCCGGCCCAGGGCCATATATTCCACTTTGACCCGGGGGCTTTTGAGCCTGCGGCGGATGAGGCCGAGGTTCATTTCCAGACTTTCGGTGAAAGCCTCCTGGGGGCCCCGGACCACCGCCTCCAACGTCGAACGTTCCACTGAGCGCCCCTGGAACTGCATGACGTCCAGGACGATCGCCTGGGTGAATCCGTCCAGGCACAGAACCGCCGCCCCCTCTCCCACGGCGATATTGATTTCTTCCACACTGCTTACAAGCCGAAGAGAAGGGCTGCGCAAAGCCTGTTGGACATCTGCTACAGTTTCCGCCTTTTCCAGGGTGGTCAAGGGTTCAAGAATACTTTCTTGGGCCAGTTCTTTGCCGATCAACGTATAGATCCAGACGATGAATCCCCGCCGCCCGGCTGTCTGCACCCAGCGGAACTGGACGTCATCGCACTTTGCCCACATCTCTTGAACCTGTTGATAAAGCTGGTCGATCTCTGGGGATAAGCCCGCGGCCCCCTCCCCGCTGCCCTGGGGATCCGACCAGGAAATTTGCTTGTTTTTGCGATTCTTTCCGCGTCCCTCTCCGTTGCGTCGCACCATAGGATTTCCAACCTCGTTTGGGGAAATTTCCCGAGGAATATTGTTCCATGGGTTCATGCAATTATGCGCCGCACAAAAAAGTGGACTTTCATTCCACCCTTCCGAATCCTTTGATCCCTATGTATAATGAAGACGAGCCGGTTGGCAGGCCATTTCCGCCGATTCCGGTGACGGTCTGTGGAGTTCGCGGTGCGGCTGGGTCCGGCCGGATGTCCGATCCCGTATCAAGGGAGGTTTACAGCTCATGAACGGCACCATGATGAACACTCCATTGGTGTTGCCCTCACTGCTCGAACGGGCGGGGACGTTTTATGGCAAGGTTGAAGTGGTCTCCCGATTGCCGGACCGCTCGTTGCACCGGTATCGGTATGCGGATTTTTATCGCCGGGCCAAGCAGTTGGCCGAAGCCCTGCAAAAGGCCGGACTCCGCCGGGGAGACCGCGTTGCCACCCTGATGTGGAACCACTACGCCCACCTGGAAGCGTATTTTGGGATCCCGGCGGCGGGAGGGGTTCTGCACACGGTGAACCTCCGGCTTCACCCCGATGACATCGCCTTCATCATGAACCATGCCGAAGACCGGTTTTTGATCATCGATGATGTGCTGGTGCCGCTTTACGAACAGGTGAAGGGACGGGTCAATCTGGAGCGCGTTTTTGTCGTCTCCCTCACCGACGCCCCGGTTTCGCCGGAGTACGAAAAGTATGAGGACCTGTTGGCCACGGCCACGGGGGATTTTCATTATCCCCAATTGGAGGAGAACGAAGCGGCGGGGATGTGCTACACTTCGGGAACCACGGGCAGGCCGAAGGGCGTTCTTTATTCCCACCGGGCCATCGTGTTACACTCCCTGGCCAGCGCCATGGCGGACACCTTGGCGATCTCCTGGCGAGACACGGCCACTCCGGTGGTCCCCATGTTTCACGCCAACGCTTGGGGCGTTCCTTTTGCAGCAGTCATGGTGGGAGCGAAGTTGGCGTTTCCCGGGCCTCACTTGGATCCGGTCAGCCTGTTGGACCTGTTTGCGGAGGAGCGGGTGACCTTTACCGCGGGGGTACCGACCATTTGGTTGGGGATTGTTCAGACCCTGGAAAAGGAGCCCGAACGGTGGAAACTGCAGCCCATGCGGATGGTGGTGGGCGGTTCGGCGGCGCCGGAAGGTCTGATCCGGGCTTTTGACCGGTTCGGCCTGCGGATCGTGCACGCCTGGGGGATGACGGAGACGACGCCCCTGGCGACGGTGAGCCACATCAAGCCGACCCTGGAAGGCCTTTCCGAGGACGAGCAGTACGCCCTCCGCGCCAAACAAGGGGTGCCGGTTCCCTTGATCGAAGCTCGGATCGTGGGGGATGCGGGGGAGGCCCCGTGGGATGGGCAAACCATGGGCGAACTCCAAGTGCGGGGCCCCTGGGTGGCGTCCGGCTACTACAAAATGCCCGAGAACGACAGTTTTACTCCGGACGGCTGGTTCCGGACCGGAGACGTGGCGACCATCGACCCGGAAGGCTACATGAAGATCACCGACCGGACGAAGGATTTGATCAAGTCCGGGGGTGAGTGGATCAGCTCGGTGGATCTTGAGAATGCCCTGATGGGCCACCCGGCGGTGGCCGAGGCGGCGGTGTTCGCGGTCCCCCATCCAAAATGGCAGGAGCGGCCTCTGGCGGCGGTGGTGCCAAAAGCCGGGATCCAGGTGACGGAGGAGGAGTTGCGGGCGTATCTGGAGCCTAAGTTTGCCAAATGGTGGCTGCCAGATGCCATCGTGTTTTTGGAGGAGATTCCCCGCACCTCGGCGGGCAAGTTTATGAAGGCGAAGTTGCGGGAGCAGTTTAAGAATTGGAACGATGAACGGGACCCGGGATCGTCGCATTCTTAATTGTGCCGGGTATAAATCGGTCGGGCGGTGCAGGTTCCTCCGCCTTGGGAAGTATGTCTCGTGACGGAAACATGGAAGGGGAGTCGATAAGATGGATGTCAAAGGATACAGTGCCATCGTGACGGGGGGAGCCTCGGGGCTCGGCGAGGCCACGGCGCGTAAACTGCACGAGCTCGGGGCCAAGGTGGTCATCGCGGATGTCAGCGAACGTGGCCAGGAGGTGGCCGAGTCCCTCGGGGAAGGGGCCCGGTTTGTCCGCACGGACGTCACGGATCCAGAATCGGTGCGCGCCACCGTGGCGGCGGCAAAGGAACTTGGCCCCCTGGGGGTAACGGTGAACTGCGCGGGGATCGCCATCGCCGAGAAAGTGCTCGGCAAACAGGGGCCCCACGATCTCGATGCTTTCACCCGGGTGATTCAGGTTAACCTGATTGGTACGTTCAACGTGTTGCGCTTGGCCGCCGAGGCCATGTCCCAGGGGGAACCCAACGAGGACGGAGAACGCGGGGTGATCATCAACACCGCTTCGGTGGCCGCTTTCGAGGGGCAGATCGGTCAGGTGGCCTACAGCGCGTCCAAAGGCGGCGTGGTGGGGCTGACCCTGCCGGCGGCCCGGGATCTCGCCAGGTATGGCATCCGCGTCGTCAGCATCGCCCCGGGGATTTTTGATACCCGCATGCTGGCGGGTCTGCCGGAGCCGGCCCGAAAATCCCTCGGTCAGCAGGTGCCCTTCCCCAGCCGCCTAGGCCGTCCCGAAGAGTACGCGATGCTCGTGGCGTCCATTGTGGGCAATGCCATGATCAACGGCACCACCATCCGGCTGGACGGCGCGATTCGCATGGCGCCTCGATAATCGTTCGGCCCCTTTTCCCCTCCCCCCGGTGGGCGGGGAGATGCGATCTGCGCCCGGCAACCAGTATCCGGTGGCAAGACTCTGCAAGAGCGGATGAAACCGCAGGTCCAGCACCGCAACCACGTCCGGGTCCGTCTTCACTTGGCAGGCAGGGGTCGTGACATCTTCATCTATGAACAAGTCACTCCCCTCGCCTTGTGGCGGGGAAGGAGAAAAAAACGGACTCTGTTGACATCGGACGCCAGAATCCGGCTTATAAAAAAACTCAGCCCCCTTGGAAAATCCAAGGGGGCATAGCCTCGTGCTCCAGTGCGGAGAAAAAAGTCAAATTGTTCAAAAATCTCATGCCCAACGACATGCGTAAATAACTGCAGTTCCTGCCGTTAATATATCGCTCAACCGATGGTTCGTCAAACCCCTTTGGGCTCAATTTTTCATCGCCCCGTTTCTGTTTCGGCGAGGATTATCCTGACGTATTGAAAAGTTAACTCACATGTTACACGCTTTTTTCGGTTCGTTAACGACGGATACTTGTCAACAAGTTAGCATAAGGGTGCATCGGACAGCTGTTCAAAAGCGCGCCGTAGAACAGGATGCAAAATCAATCTGGGCAGGGAGGTTTACACAGTGCGCCAGGGCTTCAAAGAAGTGCGAAAACGGATACTCGCCTCAGGTATCGCGGTTCTTTTGTTGGCTTCCCTCACGGCTTGCGGTTCGCAGCAGGCGACATCGGACACCGGTTCCGCAGCTTCTGCGGGGAGCGCCGGACAGGCCGGCGGCAAACAGAACTGGCCGAAGGAACTGAATTATGGCTTGATTCCGGCGGAGGTCGCCGGCAACCTCGGAGATGTGGAGAGAAAATTTGCCGAAGACATGGGCAAAGCGTTGGGTATCAAAGTGAACGTCTACATCGGTGACGACTACACATCGGTCATTGAAGCGATGCGTGCGAAGAAGGTGGATCTCGGGTATTTCGGTCCCTTCTCGTACATCATCGCCCACCAGGAGGCCGGCGCGGAACCCATCGCCTGTAAGGCCACGAGCAAAGAAAACGCCTTTTATCACAGCGAAATCGTCGTGCCCGCCGATTCCCCGGCGAAAACCATCGCCGACCTGAAGGGGAAAACTTTCCTGTACGCCGATCCGGCCTCCACGTCGGGACATCTGTTTCCCCAAGCCATGATCAGTGAGGAACTGAACATCCCGCCCGAGAAGGTGGACAGCTTTTTCTCGAACGTGTCCTACTCGGGCGGCCATGACAAGTCCATCATCGCCATCGCCCACCACCAGGCGGACGGAGCGGGGGTGTGCGACGTGTGTATCCAGCGCTTCATTGATGCGGGGATGGTGAAAGCATCCGATTTCCGCGTGATCAAAACCTCCGCACCGATCCCCCTCGATCCGTTGACCTACCGGAACGACCTGCCGCCGGACCTCGTGGCCAAAATCAAAGAGTTCGTGTTGAATTACGACAAACAGAATCCCGACTACTTCAAGAAGACCGGCACCAAGGCCTTCTACCCGATGACCGACGCCGATTACAAAATCGTTTACGACACGGCCAAGATTTTGCACATGACGCCCCAGGACATTCTGAAAAAGAAATAGGAAAGAGCGGTGTGAACCCATGGAACCCATTTTGCGGGTGGAGCACCTGAAAAAAGTGTATCCCGACGGCACCGAAGCTCTGCGGGAAGTGGATTTCACCGTCCATCCCGGCGAGTTTGTGGCGGTCATCGGCCCCAGCGGTTCGGGCAAAAGCACGTTGCTTCGTTGCGTGAATCGCCTCGTCGAACCGACCCAGGGCGCGGTGATCTTCAAAGGTGAAAACATCACCCGGGCCGGCGGCCGCCGGGTGAGGCGTCTCCGGCGAGAAATCGGGATGGTTTTCCAAAGCCACAATTTGATCCCGCGAGTCAGTGTCCTTCAAAACGTCCTGCATGGGAGACTGGGCTACAAGGACAGCCTCCGGGGAGCGCTGGGAATGTTCAGCGCCCAGGAAAAGGAGGACGCGCTGCGGATTTTGGAGCGCATGGGCTTATTGGAACAGGCGCACAAACGGGCGGACGAACTGTCCGGGGGGCAACAACAGCGGGTGGGCATCGCCCGGGCCTTGGCCCAAAAGCCCATCCTCATCCTGGCCGACGAGCCCATTGCCAACCTCGATCCGGCTACGTCGGAGAGCATCATGGATCATTTGCACACGATCTGCCGGGCGGATGGCATCACGTGCCTCGTCAATTTGCACCAGGTGGCTATGGCAAAAAAATACGCCACACGGATCATCGGGATTCACCGGGGCACCAAAGTCTTCGATGGTCCGCCCTCCAAACTGGACGACAGGATCATCGGGCAGATTTATTACCAGGAGAAAGCCGTGGTATGAACAAAGGCGGAGATGCCATTCGGGTTGTCAAGCGCATGAAGCGAAACCAGGAATGGTTGATCGTGGCGGCCATCGCCTTCCTCACCGTGTGGTCGGCTGTCCAAACCGATTGGTCCGTCGTCCATTTGGTGCAGGGGTTCGGGGATATCTACGAACTGATTGTACACCATTTTCTCCCGCCCGACCTGTCGGTGCTGCCGAAGTTGATCAAGCCCACGCTGGAGACGGTGTACATGAGTTTTGTCGGCACCGTGACGGGGGCGCTGGTGGCGGTGGTCGGAGGGTTTATGGCGGCCCGGACCACGAACCCGTGGACGCCGCTACGCCTGGCGGTGCGGGGATTGGCCTCGGTCCTGCGCAATCTTCCCACCCTGATCTGGGCGGTTTTCCTGGTGGCCGCTTTTGGTCTCGGCAACATGGTCGGGACCATGGCCATCGTTTTCTCCTCCATCGGGATCCTGGTTCGGGCCTACGCCGAGATCCTGGAGGAGATTGACGAGCGGCAGGTCGAAGCCCTGCGGGCCACCGGTGCGGGTTATGTGCAGACCCTGGGTCAGGCCGTGTGGCCCCAGGTTCTGCCGGGGTTTGCCGCATGGACGCTGTACATGATGGAGCTCAACATTCGCGCTTCCACCATCGTCGGGATGGTGGGAGGAGGCGGCATTGGGTTCGCCATCCAGAACGGCATGAAACTGTTTCAGTTTCAACAGGTCAGCGTGGCCATCGCGATCGTCCTGGTGTTGATCTGGGCCACGGAGTGGCTGACGGGGAAGATCAGGAGGAGAATCCTATGAGCGTCCAGGCCGAACGGCGGGAACAGATCTCCGCCCAAGTGGAGATGGCGAGGATTCCCGAGCAACCGCGGAAACGCCGGTCGTGGCTGTGGGTTGCTCTGGCGGTGAGCGGGTTCTACGTTTTTGCGCTGGTTCAGTTGCAGTTCGATTATGGCCGGATCGGAAAAGGGATCATGGAATTTTTCAAAAACTGGGGGAGAATGTTTCCCCCGGACCTGTCCGGGTGGCGGGATGTCGCTTCCGCCGCCATGGTGACGATCGAGACCGCCGTCGTCGGGACCGTGTTTTCGATCATTCTCTCTTTTTTCCTGGCGTTTCTCGCGGCGGACAACCTGACTCCGCATCCGGTCATCGGACGAAGTATCAAGGCCTTCGCGTCGTTTCTGCGCGCCGTGCCGATGCTCGTGTGGGCGCTGATCTTCATTGTGGCCGTGGGCATGGGGCCCTTTCCCGGCACCCTGGCCATCATGACCCACAGCGTGGGGATGCTGGTGAAGGTTTACGCTCAATCGGTGGAAGAGGTGGACAAGGGCATCCTGGAGGCGATGCGTTCCACCGGGGCGAATTGGGTGCAGATCGTTTGCCAGGGGGTGCTGCCCACGGTGCGGGGCTCGTTTCTGTCCTGGTCGGCTCTTCGCTTCGAATTGGACCTCGGCGACTCGGTGATTCTCGGGACGGTGGGAGCCGGCGGCATCGGCTGGGTCATCGAAGACAACATGCGGATGTATCTGTTCCAGCCCTCCTGTTTTGCGATGCTGGTTGTTTTCGCCCTGGTGTTCAGTGTGGAAGTCCTGACGAACCGACTCAAACTCCGGGTGAACCGGTTGGATGGCTGAGGCCGCTGAACCGCCGCATGGCGGAAACGGCACGGCTGCGGCTGGGGAGGGAGGTGCGAAGATGGGTGAAGCGTTTCTGGCCAATCCCCGGGCGCCGATTTTGGGGGAGACTCCCCATGTCCATGAAACGGCGCAAATCATTCAAAGCGATCTGGGGCCGTGGACCAGCATCGGGCCTCGTTCGGTGATTGAACAGTCCACCATCGGCGACTATACCTACACGGCCGGGGATGTGCAGATTATTTACGCCAACGTGGGCAAATTCTGCTCGATCGCGTCCCACGTCCGATTAAATCCCGGCAACCACCCCATGTGGCGGGTCACTCAACACCACTGCACCTACCGCCGGGTGCAGTATGGGTTCGGCGAAGAGGATGACCGGGAGATTTTCGCCTGGCGCCAGGCTCATCCTGTGACGATCGGGCATGATGTCTGGATTGGACACAACGCCGTGGTGATGCCCGGCGTCACCGTCGGAACCGGGGCGGTGGTGGGAGCCGGGGCGGTGGTGACCCAAGATGTCGAGCCCTACAT
>NZ_JAILZZ010000103.1:0-3370 GCF_023512215.1 Kyrpidia sp.
GGCCCGGGTGATCGTCCTGGAGCAGCTCTACAGGGCCTTCCAAATCCTTCGGGGTGGCACTTATCACCGATGATCAGTAGCCTTTGGCTTTAAAAACGTTCACAGCTTCGACACGATTCGACAACAGGGATTCGGACGCAATGATATGAAAACTACATATACAGGAGCCAATGCCACGGTAGAGACGGGGGTGGCGAGGAGATGAGGATCGACGGTGAACCAACAGGGGGTGCGAGCAGCGCCCTTGAACCGCTGTCGAGACCCCTTCTGATCGCGGTGGTGGGCAGTATGCTTCTGGGCTTTTTCGCGATGTGGCATTGCCCGGACACCTTCCATCTTCCTGACAAGCTTCCGTATATTTCCGTGCACTTTCTTCTTGAGCTATCATCAATCGCCATCAGTTGGATGATTTTTTCCGTAGGATGGCACGGTGTGGGAGAGAATGGTATCGGCAGTATGGCATTTCTCGGTTCCGTATTCTTGGCCGTTGGGCTGTTGGACGTCCTGCACACGCTGACCTATCAAGGTATGCCCGACTTCATCGGCCCGAGCGCCGCTCCGGTGGCCACTGCCTACTGGATGGCGGCCCGCCTGATCGAAGCGGTGGGGATTCTAATCGCCACTTTGTTGCCCGGGCGGCCGTACCGGCGCTGGGTGAGACGGGGATTGGCGACGGGCGCAATTCTCTCTGTTTTTCTGATTGCATGGGCAATTACAACTCGCCTGGATCAATTGCCTGCTTTATACATACCGGGACAAGGTTTGACCCCGTTGAAAATAGGCCTCGAATATGGAGTTGTGGTGGTGCACATCGCCACGATGGTCGCCATTGCTCGCCTTCCCGGAAAGTTGGATCCAATCGACCGCGGAGGAATGATGGTGGGGCTGGTCGCCGTGGCCCTGGGCGAGCTTTTTTTTACCCGCTACGTTCAGGTGACAGATGTTTACAACCTGCTCGGGCATATCTACAAAGTGCTTGGTTACGGTTTTTTTTATCGGGCCATTTTTATCCAGAACGTTCATGCCCCGTTTCATCAATTGCAACGCTCTCAATCTGAGCTCTTCGAGAGTCGGGAGTGGCTTTTCACAACGCTAAAAAGTATCGGGGATGCCGTCATTGCTACAGACGAGGGGGGCCGGGTCAAATTTATGAACGCAGTGGCGGAGTCCCTCACGGGCTGGTCTTCTGCCGAGGCCGTCGGACGTCCGATTCACGAGGTGTTTGACATTTTGAACGAACAGACCCGTCTGCCGGTGGAAGTTCCCGTCACAAAGGTTCTCCAAGAAGGGGTGCAGATCGGGTTGGCCAACCACACCTTGCTCATCCCGAGATATGGAAGCCCTGTACCCATCGACGACAGTGCCGCCCCGATTCGGGATGATCACGGACGGATACAGGGGGTGGTCCTTGTTTTTCGCGACATCTCTGCCAAGAGGATGTCGGAAGAACGGGATCGACTGGCCTCCCGGGTACTGGAAAGCATTTCCCAGGGGGTGGTGATCACCGATCCCACCGGGCGAATTGTTTCGGTGAATCCCAGAGCTTCGGAAATCACCGGATACACCTTGCCCGAGTTGATTGGACAGACCCCCCACGTCTTCAGTTCGGGCCGCCACGACCGCGCATTTTATGAAAAGATGTGGAAGAGCTTGACAGAAAGCGGTTTTTGGCGGGGGGAGATTTGGAATCGGCGTAAGGATGGCCGTTTCTATCTCGAAGAGATTGCGATCAGTGCGGTGAAGGACGACTCCGGGAATACCACTCAGTTTGTCGGCATTTTTCAAGATATCACCCAGAGAAGGCAGATGGAGGAGCAGATTCGTTATCAAGCGGATCACGACCCTCTGACTGGGCTCTTTAACCGAAACCGGTTCAAGGCTTTGTTGCAATCCGCCATTGACGAAGCCGGGAATACTGGCCATCTGGCCGTGCTCTTTCTCGACCTAGACCGGTTTAAATTTATTAACGACACCCTTGGGCACGGGGTCGGGGATCGGCTGCTTCAGGAAGCGGCCGGGCGTCTGGTGGCGATCATGCGTCCGGGAGATGTGGTGGCCAGGCTCGGAGGGGACGAGTTTATTGTACTGGTTCGAAGCTCCGGAGAAGAGCGAGAGGTGGCGGAGGTGGCAGAGCGCATTGCCGGCGTTTTCCGGGAGCCTTTCCGGCTGGACGGCCACGAACTGTACGTCACGGCCAGCGTAGGCATCAGTGTATATCCCCGGGACGGACTGGGGGGAGAAATCCTGGTCAAGAATGCAGATGCGGCCATGTATCAGGCCAAAGAAAGCGGGGAGACGTACCAATTCTACCGCCCGGAGATGAATGCGGCGACGGCGAAACGGCTGAATCTTGAAAATCGCCTTCGCCGGGCTCTAGAGCGGCACGAGTTCACCTTGGCGTACCAACCTCAGGTGGATTTTCGCTCCGGTCGCATCACGGGGGTGGAAGCTCTAGTCAGGTGGCTGGATCCGGAGGAAGGCGTGATCCTGCCCGGGACTTTTATCCCTTTGGCGGAAGAAACAGGCCTGATTCTTCCTTTGGGCCGATGGGTGCTCGAGCAGGCATGCGCGCAAACAAAGAGGTGGCACGAACAAGGGTTTCGCCATTTGAAAGTGGCCGTCAACTTATCGATGGTGCAATTTCATCAAAAAGACCTGCTGGAGATGGTCCAGGAGATTCTGCAAAGGACCCGGCTGGAACCGCGATTCCTCGAGTTGGAACTCACCGAGAGCGCAGTGATGCGCAATCCGGGGACGGCCATCCGCATCCTGAGTGAACTTCGGGACGCGGGGATCCAAATTGCTCTGGATGACTTTGGAATCGGCCATTCCTCTTTAAACTACCTCAAACAGTTGCCCGTGGACCGAGTGAAAATCGACCGGTCATTTATCCGGAACATGCCCGTTGATTCGGCCGATGTGGCTATAGTCACGGCCATTGTGACCCTCGCTCACCATCTGGGGCTGCGGGTCCTGGCGGAAGGGGTGGAAACGGACGCCCAGCGCGATGCTCTGCGTTCCATCGGTTGTGATGAATACCAAGGGTATGTGTTTAGCCGGCCCGTGGATCCGGGAGACCTGGTGCCTCTCTTGCAGAAATGCCTTCATGCGCCCAGGGACCTGCCCTGATTTACCCCTTTTTTGAATTTCTACACGTGATCTTGACCGAACTTCAACGGGGTGCTCATGTTCTTGTCCTGCCATGGGAGGAAGGTGAGCTGGTTAGCAACTCGCACCGCAAACTCTCCGGCGGTCGTCACGTCGATTCGCTATCTCGGGCAGACCTCCACCTCCACCATTGCCCGGCAAAATCGCACATTTACCATCACAGACCTGGGAGAACCCCGTTTCCACCCCGGGCAGGCCGTCT
>NZ_JAILZZ010000104.1:0-3368 GCF_023512215.1 Kyrpidia sp.
CCGTCAACGCAGAGAACCGCCTGGCCGTTCCCAATCGCTGCATTGATTTCTTTTACGGTCTTCACCGTGTTCAAGGAAACCGTTTGCAGGACCCGTTCGAGACCATCCAAGGATATATCGGGTCCATCCCAGGTGGCAAGTGGTTCAAGGAGCCCCTCCTGGGCCAGTTCTTTTCCGATCAGGGTGTAAATCCATACGACAAAACCCCTGCGGTTCCCGACCTGAACCCAGCGAAACCGGACGTCGTCACAATGCCCCCACACTTCAGCCAGTCGACCATACATCTCGTCAATGCTTTTGGACAACTCGTTGTAACCTTGCGGGACTTCGGGAGCAGACCAACTGATGTTTTTCTTCCGCTTCTCTTTTTGCCGCCTTGCACGTTTTCCCCGCATTGCCCCACCAAGTCTCGTCTAAAGATCACTTCTGGATTATTATGCCAAGGAATCTGCCCATTTATGCGAATGTCCGAGTTATCATCTGAGTGCGCAAGAAAGCCTGCGATCGTTACATACGGAAGACTGTTTCCGGGGAAGATAAGTGGCAAAAGTCAGGAGGTGTTGTACAATGGCACGTGGCCAAAAGAGGAATACTCGCGTTGTCCCGGGCGCTCTCCGGGCCCTGGATCAGTTAAAGTACGACGTGGCCCAGGAACTGGGCATCCAGGTGCCGGCGGATGATTATTGGGGAACCATGACGACGCGGGATACCGGGGCAATCTGAGGAAACATTACCCGCAAACTTGTTGCTTTAGCAGAGCAACAACTGGCCTCTCAGACTTTCGGGATTCAATAATAACCGCAAAGAGGGCTGTCTCATTCCGGGAGACTGCCCTCGCTCGTTCCTTTCGATAAACTCTGTGACCGAGATACTCATGACGACGCCGAGGCCCGTTGCCGTTCGGGCACATCGACGACCTGACCGGCAAGCCCGTGCTTCGTCCGGTACCAATAGTGAGGCTTCGTCAGCAGTTCCACCAGCGCCCAGTAACTCGCGATGGAGTGCAACAGCCAGTAAATCGGCATCAGTAACCCCCACCACAGGAAATCCTTGTATCCCCTCTTCCAGCCCCCCCATACGGCCAGCAGGACCATCACCGTATTGCCGAACACAAACGAAACTGTCGCGGGCCAGCGCACCCAGGGATCCGTAAAGAGTAGGTCCGGGCCGTAATGAAAGAACGTGTAATTCAAAAACAGCGCCCACAAAATCAGATTCGTCAAAAGGGTCAAAGGTGCAGAGCCCACAAACAAAAGAAACGCCCCGTATTGTTTGAAACCGAAATTCTTGAACATCTGAACAGGGCGCCTCGTATACACCAGCGTTGTCTGCATGTATCCTTTGATCCAGCGAACCCGTTGCCGCAGCCAGTTCATGAGAAGACTGTTGGCTTCCTCCCAGGTTGTGGAAGGCAACATTCGCACTTTGATTCGGTACCTTGCCGCCCGCATCCCAAGATCCGCATCTTCCGTTACATTATAGGCATCCCACCCGCCAATCTGACGCAACGTCTCCACAGGAAAATGGTTGCTTGTGCCGCCGAGCGGAATCGGCAACCGCCACCCGTGCAATCCAGGAAGCAGGATGTCAAACCAATTGGCGTATTCCAGAGCAAACCACCGGGTCAATAAATTCTGTCTGCTGTTGTAGAATTGCAGGGCACACTGCAGAATGGTGTCATCCCCCCAAGCCTGAAACCCTGCCAGGGCTTTGTACAATTGGTCATGTTCCGGAATGTCCTCCGCATCATAAATGGTGAGGTACTTCCCCCGAGCAAACATAAGGCCGTAGTTGCATGCTTTCGGTTTGGTCCGGGGCCCCAGCGGCGGAATGTACACAAACCGAAAATGCCCTGGCGGCCGACATTGTTTCAGATATTCAATCGTCTGTCGATCGTCCTCTTCCACAAGCAACAGGACATCAAGGCGGTTCGGCGGATAGTCCAGGTTTTTGATCGCTTCAATCGATTGTCTCAAGACATGTTCCGGTTCTCGATACAAGGGCACCAAGATGCTGTACACGGGCCACTCGGATCTTGGCAGTCGGGAGATGGGTTCTAGATCAAGGACAACGTCCTTGTGTCCCAAAGTCAGCCAGACCTTGAACACCCACTGAAGCAGGTAGATTCCTTGCAGGATAAGAAAAGAGCCCAAAAGAACCTTTGTCGGAAAAAGCCATGCCACCACGATAAAAACCACAAGAGCAATACTCATGACAATCCGTTGTGACCGACCGAGCCTTTCCCGGGCGGATTCCTCCGGCGACCGATAGAACAGGCCGTCCGCAGCCCACTTGACCAAGTCAACCTTCCAAAAACGCCTGACAAGTTCGAAGAAATCGCGTTCGCCAATCACCCGCACCGAGATCTGTTCTGTCTGGTATGTGTCTTTGATCCAGGTTAAGGCCGACTCCGACCCCGGATAGATGGTCCACACTTCAAGCTGATCTTCAACCCGCCGAACCGGCAGTGTTTGATAACGGAGCACTTCCTGATAGGAAACTCTTTCAATTAAGGAAATGTCAACCAAATTCGCATGCTCACTCGCGTTTTCCAAAAATGGAAGGTGATAATGCTCCGCCAGGATTTGCAACAATTCCCGCGAGGTTATGTACCCCAAGCTCAGCGCAAGCCATCCCGTTCTCCCGCCTGTCTGCTGCTGCGCCTCTAAAACTCTGTCCAACTGATCCTTTGTCAATAGACCGCGTTTCAGAAAACGCTCCCCAATTTGCATGCGCAGATGTCACACCCTTACGATGGTGGCTCTCCCACTAACATACAGCGAAAATCAATCACCTACTTTTCATACCAAACGTTTCAAGATTACGCAATAGCAAAAAGAGGTTTTGAGAATGCGATCAAGATCAACTTTTCATTTCCGCCCTTTCGGAACCCACCACCCGGCCTTCTTCCCGGAGTGATCATCCAGATACACCCTGCCGTTTCGAAGCACCAGAACCCCTTCCCATACCTCATCCTCATCCGGTCCAAACAGCATGATCCGCACCCGGCTCCCGGTTTCCACCGCTTCGGCCAGCACATACCGCAATTCCGCTAACTGGTCTTCCGTCAACTCCGGCTCCCGGCGTCGGTTCGCCTCCCGCTCCATCCGTTCCGCCATGTCCCGGTGTTCGGGAAGCACCAGCCGCATGGCGGAAAAGAGATTGCCTTCCGTGATCCGCATCCTTTTGGTTCCCTCCTGTATGCCTTGGTCATTGCGGTTTTTCTCCCAGCCACGGCCGAAACGGCCCGTCCGTACAGCTCCAAGGATCAGCCTCGTCAGGACCCGGAACCTCCCCCCACTTTGGCCCATGAATGAGTCGGCTCCCTGTCGAGCCTTTCCGGGTCGACGCTTCCCGAGCAGATTTAT
>NZ_JAILZZ010000105.1:0-3310 GCF_023512215.1 Kyrpidia sp.
TCACGCACATGATGCACGGCCACCATCCGTATCATCACAAGGCGATGGCCATCGCCCAGGCGCATCATCATTATTGATGTAGGGGCCATGGGGTAAGGCGAAAATTGACTAAAAGGGACCGGGTTTGCGGGGTCAAGTTCGGGGCCCACCTATTTTTTATAAAAAATAGGTGGGCCCTTTCGTTTTTTAACCAGTTTTAAAGTTGGTTTCTTAATAATCTGGCCGAGCCTTGGTCCCTTCCCAGAAAGGAGGCCGAGCAGGCCTTGGCATACAGCCGGTCCGCCGACGTGGGATGCGGATCAACTGGACATGGGGTATCTCGACCATCCGGGAACGACAGATGAAGGTCGGGCGGTCCGGGTTCGGCGGCCGGGCCAGTCTAGGGCGAGGAATGGAGAGAAACGAAAAGTATGGGTTTTGACAACCGAATACAGATAGGCCCAGGGAGAAGGGGGCGATACCCGTCCGTTCACAGGCGAGCAGGTGGGTGGTTGCTCAGTCGCCGGGGCGCTTTGGCCGGTACAGCCCGCATCGGCCGCCAGTCTGGGTCAAGTGGCGCTCGCTGCGGGGGGCAATCATTCGTTGGTCGTCACGTCGGACGGCACGGTGTGGAGTTGGGAGAATAACGGCCACGGCCAACTGGGGGATGGAACGACCCAACGTCGCGAAACCCCCGGCCCGGCGGGCACGATGTCAGGGTTTAGGCAGATCTCGGCCGGAGACGGCCACACTCTGGCGTTGACCCAAGGGGGTGCAGTTGTCGCCTGGGGTTGGAACGCCTTTGGTCAGCTCGGCAACGGCGGATCGGCCGATTCGTCGACGCCTGTTGCAGTACAGGGGCTGGCCACCGATTCCACGATTCAAGCCGTGGCGGCGGGCGCGTACCACAGTCTAGCTCTCACGTCAGATGGCCGGGTGTTCGCGTGGGGGGCAAACTCATATGGTCAGCTTGGAGATGGGACGACCAACAGCGCTTTGTCGGCTGTTCAGGTTCAGGGGTTGACCACGGCCTCGACCGTGGCGGTCGCTGTGGCAGCGGGTGGCAATCACAGCCTGGCGCTGACGAACGATGGCCGGGTGTTTGCTTGGGGGAAGAATTCCTCGGGTCAGCTCGGGGATGGGTCTACGACTTCGTCGGACTTCCCGGTTCAGGTCGAGGGGCGGCGTTTTTCTCGCTGCCGAGGAGAAAGTTTATCTCCGCCCATCTGTACCGGTTCGATTGTCCCGGGCCGGTGATCGACTTAAGGGCGAGGGACGCGGAGCGAGATTGAGGGGTCTGGGAAGAAAAATGACGAAATATTATGATCGGGGACGCGCAGGAGGCTCTCAGAGAAGCTTTCGGCCTCGGGTGGCTTTCCCCCGATTTTGCCGATGGTGTGAAAGCGCGTCTCCGGGCCTTCCTGAGCCCCCTAGGGGCGTGTTCGGGCGTGGAGTAGTAGTGGCGAGTCTTATGGTTGGCGGAAAGATAAGTTTCCAAATTTTCAGATTATTAGCCCGCAGGAGGGGTTTTGTGTTCATACGCTCATTCTTCCAATAGACGGCGATATACCTGGCGAAAAAGGCCTAACCAAGCTTGTATCTGCGCTATTACGACGATGACTTTTCGCTTGTGTTTGAACACGAATGTGAATCAGGCTATCCATTTCGGCCAACCGTAGACTTTGTGCGAGGGTACATCGACACCCATAGCCATTTTCGTATCACAACTCCTGGACGATTCCGCTTGACCATTTCAGGCCCCCTCGTTCCTCCGTGCCATGATTTTCTCGTGGAGCTGAGAGCAAAAAATACGAGTGTACTGAAAGTGCGCAACTCGTATCGCATGAACATCCAAAGCAAAAGCCTGCGAAAAATCCGGGACGCATTATATTCAGACGGATGCGTATGCAATGAACAGGTAAGAATGGTGATGTACAAAGCGTGAACGGAAACGAACAAGCCGGCCGGGGCCACATTGACCTCGGTCGGCTTGTTTGCTGTATCAGTTCATCAATTTTCGGCGGATTTCCTCCGCTTCTTGCTCTGACAGGCCCGTGATGTCTATCACATCCGACAGCGAAGCGCCCTTGCGGAACATCTTTTCGGCCACTTGAACAGCCTTTAGATGTTCGCCTTCCTGACGGCCTTCCTGACGGCCTTCTTCGTAAAGTTCCTCTACGATCTTGGACACCTTTCTTAGCTCCTTTCGCAAACGAGTCCGTTGTTGATCGTTCAGCGATTGGTCTCCAAGTGCCAGAATGGCGCTCACGACCAGATCCCGTTCGGTCTCGTCCGGCACTGCAGGCACAAGTTCCAAAACCCGCTCAAACGCTGTAGAAACACTTCGCACGTTCATATTGAGCGCCAAGGCCAACCGCAACCGGTCACCTGGCTCCCATTGCCCGATTCGTAGATGTTCTTCGACTTCTTTCAGCGCCGCATCACCGTTTAAATCTGACAGGAAGACGTTTTCGACCCGGTACATTGCCGTCCCAATGTCCAGCTCGCTTGGAGCGCTCTGGATATTAGCATGATACAATACCACCGTTCGAACCTGCGCGAAATGCTGACGCGCCAACCGGGCATCGTATTCCAAAAAGCGATGCAACGTCGGTTCTCGCGTGCTCTGGAATTCCAAGTGGAACACTCGTCCGTCTCGCATCCGCCACGCCTTGTCGATCCGCAGTGTATTCGACGGCAACTCCGTAGGCAAGGGCTCGGCTAACTCTACACCGTGTACGCCCAACACCTGCAGAGCGCCACCTGACAAAGAACGCGTTAAAAACTTCATGATCGTATCTTGCCCAGGCATCGGCACACCTCTTATTTGCATTATATGGGACTCGCAAAAACTCAGCAACGCTTGCCCTGACTTATACGGACACTTCGAGGAGTTGGTGTATCGCGGCCTGAACATGCAATTTCGTTCAAAACCCACTCTCCCCGAGCCGCCAAGCGTGCAAGCGATTCGTCCACAATGCGCGTATGTGTTGAGGTTCTTCCGCGATAGTAAATGGCGAAATCAAATTCACTGTCAGGACCATGTTCCCCAGTCGCTCGTGACCCGCCCGAGCTACAGCCTGAACTCCCCTTACGGTTGTAACCGAGTACCGATTCCTGCAGCTGTACTGCGATACGGTACCCGAGAGCCGCGCCATTCCCACTCTTGTCCGTGTACGTGCCCAGTCACGAGACCGAGCCATCGCCGCCTTCGGCCGTCGATTTTGTTTTCGCGTGGAAAGCGATGACGGAGAAGCAAGCGAAGCACTCGACGCTCATCTTCAACCCACTGGCCGCGTTGTGCTCTTGCGATCAGTCCCACATGCCAGCC